>JAGBZE010000215.1 GCA_017628435.1 Akkermansia sp. | reverse complement strand
GTTATATCTGCAACAAACAGACAGGGAAAAAACCATGCCCGGTAACCACATGCGCCCTCCAGATTCATACAGGCAATAATGCTGCAACACGTTGTGACGACATCTACTTGCTCTCCATAATAAATCAGGAGCGAAAGCAGGTAGACAATTTCAAACAAGAAATATGGAAGCATCAGCTGGTTAAACCTTTTGATAACATAATCCTTAACCTCATATCTGTTTACAGAAGAAACAAAAGATAACATATACCCAGAAAGGACAAAAAAAGCAGGCATATGAAATGCCAGCAGAAAATTGATAACATCTGTGGGCAAGCCCCTGTTATGCTGCAACATAACGCAGAGCATCGCAGCACCTCGCCAGAAATCTATCAATGCATTACGCGATTCGTCCTGAGATGATATTGTAAATATACGCCACATACGCCTAAACTCAATCCTTGATTTCCGCACGCATTATGGCATAATCAGCCCCAGAACGCAACGACAATATATGCTTTCCCTACTCAAGATACGGAATCTGGCTCTGGTAGATGAACTCACCTGGGAACCCCATGCGGGCTTTCTGGGCATCACAGGCGAAACCGGTGCCGGCAAATCCGTCATCATGGGCGGCATTTCCCTGGCCCTGGGTGAACGAGCCGATAAGAGTCTCATCCGCAGCGGGGAAACGCAGTGCAGCATTGAGGCCATGTTCCAGCTGGGAGACACCAATGCCCTGAATACCCTGCTGGAGGAAAGCGGCGTACCTCCCTGTGAGGATGGCTTGCTCATCATCCGCCGCGTAGTCACCGCCACCGGCAACCGCCAGTTCATCAACAGCAGCCCCGTCACCCTGCAGCTGCTCAAACGCATCGGCGCCGGTCTGGTCGATATGCACCACCCGGAGGAACACCGCTCCCTCACTTCGCAGGAGCGCCAGCTCTGCCTGCTCGATGCCTTTGCCGAAGATGCCCCCGCCCTGGCAACCTATCACACAGCCTACCGCGCCTGGCTCGATGCCCGCCAGGCCTACCGCACCCTGCTGGAAAGTGAAATGGCCAACGAGCGCGAGCTGGATTTCCTGCAGCACCAGGCAGATGAGATTGAAAGCGCCCATTTCACCGCCGAGGAAGTAGAAGGGCTGGAAGCCCGCTGGCAGCGCGCCCGCAACGCCAGCCGCCTGCGCGATACCGCCCTGCCCATGGCCCACATGGTGGATGGCGAGGAAGGCTCTCTGCTTTCCACCCTGCACCAGCTCGTGCGCAGCGGTCGCGATCTGGAACGACTGGATGCTACCTGCGCCCCCTGGCTGGAGAGTCTGGAATCCCTCATCGATACCGCAGAGGAACTTTCCTCCAACCTGCAGGATTATGTGGAAACACTGGAATGCGACCCCGCCGAACTGGCAGAACTGGAGAACCGCATCGCCCTGCTGGATAATCTGAAACGCAAATACGGGGCCGATTTCGAGGCCATCACCGAGCATCTGGAGCACTGCCGCGCCAAGCTCGATGCCATCGGTAACCGGGAGCAGAAGCTGGAAGAACTCCAGGCAGAGGAGGAAAACTGCCGCCGGAAAATGCTGCAGGCAGGCAAAACGCTTTCCGCGGCCCGCGCCGCCGCTGCTCCAAGGCTGGAGGAGAATTTCCTCACCCATGCCCGCCACCTTGGCTTCCGCCAATCCCTTTTCACCGCACAGCTCAGCCCCCTGCCCGAGCCGGGGCCACAAGGACTGGAAGAGGTGGATTTCCTGTTCGGCCCCAATCCGGGCGAACCGCAGAAAGCACTGCGTCTCATTGCCTCCAGCGGCGAGCTTGCCCGCGTCATGCTGGCTCTGAAGAGCGCCCTGGCCAGGCAGGACGACACGCCCCTGCTCATTTTCGATGAAATTGATGCCAACGTGGGTGGCGAGATTGCCCGCGCCGTGGGCATGAAGATGCGCGAGCTGGGCCGCGACCACCAGGTCATCGCCATCACCCACTTCCCGCAGGTTGCTGCCCTGGCAGACCACCACTACCTCATTTCCAAGGGCCAGACCGCCGAGGGCCGCACTGTCTCCCGGCTGGAGGAAGTGGACGCCGATGCCCGCATTGCCGAACTCGTCCGCATGCTCGGCACCAGCGGTCCCGCCGCTGAAGCTCACGCACGGGGACTGCTCATTCATTAAAGGTGAATATCCACTTCGTTCCCGCAATCGCCTAATTTGCCACGTTTCCAAACAAATAATTCTTGGCTATGCTGGCAAAAGGTGCTAGAATGCGTGCATGGTCAGAATATTAGCAGCAACCGATTTTACAGAAGAAGGGCAGGCCGTACTCGACTTTGCCGCAGAGATGGTATGCAAGACAGGTGGCAAGATGTACCTGCTGCATGCCGTGGAGCCCTGCATCATTGATGCTGCAGGCAGTCTTTCCGGTGACAGCATGGGCGCTGGGGATATTCCCGGCAACCTGCCGAACATTGACTACCAGCGCATGGATGCCTGCCAGGCTGTGCTTTCCATTGCCGATGCCCGCGCCAAGCAGCTCGGTGAGCAGATCAGCAAAAAATGGGGCATTCCGATTTATGCCAAGGCAGAGGAGAGCGATGACATTGTGGACTGCGTGCACCAGTTCTGCCAGCGCCACAACATCACCCAGCTGGTTATCGGCAACCGTCACCACTCCCTGCTCACCTCCATTCTGCTGGGCAACACCGCTGAAAAACTGGTGCGCGCTTCCAGCATTCCGGTGACAGTGGTTCCCTGTGGTTCCAAAGCCCATAGCTGATGGTCGTTCTTTTTCTGGGAGATGTAGTGGGCGAGCCTGGCCGCTGCGCCCTTTACCGAGCTATACCCGAACTGCGTGAGGAGTACGGGGTGGATGCCGTTGTTGTGAATGGCGAGAATGCCGCAGGCGGCAAAGGGATTATTCCCCGCCTGGCGCGCGAGTTCATGGAGCACGGGGTAGACGTCATCACCCTGGGTGACCACGTGTGGGATCAATCTGACCTGATTCCCTGGTTGCCCGAGGCCCCGAATGTGCTGCGTCCCTTCAATCTGCAACCCGGTACCCCCGGGCACGGCAGCTGCATCATCGATACTCCGGCTGGCAAGCTGGGCGTGCTTTGCCTGCAAGGCCGCACCTTCATGCGCCCGGGCGCGGAGAACCCCTACACCCAGGGCTATGACGAAGCCTGCCGGCTGCGTGAGTCCGGGGCCCAGGTGGTACTGGTGGATTTCCACGGCGAAACAACCAGTGAGAAGATTGCCATGGGCTACCGCATGGATGGCGTGGCCAGTGCCGTTATCGGCACACACACACATGTACAGACCGGGGATGAACGCATTCTGCCCGGCGGCACAGCATACCTGACAGATGCCGGCATGTGCGGCAGCCGCGATGGTGTTATCGGCCGAGACACCGAGAGCGTGCTTCAGGGGCTTATCACCAACATGCCCAACCGCTTCCCCATCGCCGGATTCCCCGCTATGGTGAACGGCGTCATTGTGGAGGTGGACACCAACACTGGCAAAGCTTTACGAATTGAACGCGTGCTACGCGCATACGACGAAAAATGATGGATGTGGAACGATTTGGCGGCATTGCCCGTCTGTATGGAGTAGCCCCGGCTGAGCGGCTGACCGCAGCCCGAGTGGCGGTTGTGGGCATTGGCGGCGTGGGGTCCTGGGCGGCAGAGGCACTGGCCCGCAGCGGAGTGGGCACGATTATCCTGCTGGATATGGATGACCTCTGCATCACCAACACGAACCGGCAGATTCACGCACTGGACGGCAACTATGGCCGGGCCAAGGTGGAGGCCATGGGCGAGCGCCTGCGCGCCATCAACCCCGCCGTACAGGTGGAGGAAGTCATGGCGTTCTACACCGTTTCCAAGCCGGAACGGCTGTTCGACACCACGCCGGATGTGGTGATTGATGCCATTGACAGCATGCGCCCGAAAGCTCACCTCATTGCCGAATGCTACAAGCGCAGCATACCGCTGGTGACCTGCGGCGGCGCGGGTGGCAGAATTGATGCCGGCGCCATTGCCGTGGCAGATTTAGCCCGCAGCTGCGGGGATAACATGCTCTCCCAGCTCCGCAAGACGCTCCGCCGGGAATATGACCTGCCCCTGCAGGATAAATGCCCGGAAATCGGCATCCGCTGTGTCTATTCCCCCGAGCGCCCGCGTTTCCCGAAATGCGATGGTACCGTGAGCACTGAACGCGAAGCCCACCAGAAAGGCGGCATCGGCTGCGCCAGCGGCTTCGGCTCCGCCACCCACATTACCGGCACCTTCGGCTTCATGATGGCCGGAGAAGCCCTGAACATTCTAACTCAGAACCCCGCATGAAATTCAACGACCGCACTGCACGTGCCAACAAGCACACCGCCCGCACCGAAGCCAAATTCGAGAAGAAACCCGCCGCCACCATCGTGGTGAAGCCCCGCCCCGAAGGCGAACTGCTGGATATTCTGGAGGAACAGCCCCAGGGGCTTTACCTGGTGCTGGACTGCATTCAGGATCCGCATAACCTGGGAGCCATTCTCCGCACGGCCGATGGCGCCGGTGTGGCCGCCGTCATTGCCCCGAAGGATAAGTCCGTGGGCATTACCGAAACAGTGCTGCGCGTTTCTGTGGGTGCCGCAGAAAATGTGCCCTTTGTGCAGGTGACCAACCTGGCACGCACCATGAAGCAGATGAAGGATGCCGGAATCTGGTTCGTGGGCACATCTGACCACGGCGACCGCTCGCTCTATGACATCGACTTCAAGGGCGGCATTGCCCTGGTGATGGGAGCCGAAGGCGATGGCATGCGCCGACTCACGGAAGAAAACTGCGATTTTCTGGTGCGCATTCCCATGGCGGGTAAGGTGCCCTGCCTGAATGTATCGGTAGCCACGGGCGTATGCCTGTACGAGGCCGTGCGCCAGCGCGCGCTGTAAAATCCTCTACCCCACCACCTGGCATGAGCTGCATCATCGATATCGAACCGCCGCAGGGCTGCATCGTGCGCTTCATCTCCGACCTGCACCTGGGGCACGAGCGCAGCGAGGCCCCCGCTGTGGCGCAGCTGGAGCCCGTGCTGCAAGGCATCGGCATGCTGGTAGTGGTAGGTGACCTTGCCGAAACCCGCAACTGCGACTGGCAGGCCGCCGGCATAGCCGCACGCGAGGAACTGCGGCAGCTCTGCCGCACCCGTGGCGTGCAACTGGTGGAAATCTCCGGCAACCATGACCCTGATGTGCCCGCCCTGCTGGCACGTTTCTGGGGCGGACGCGTAGTCGCCATGCATGGCCACGCACTGCACAAGGAAGTGGCCCCCTGGAGCTGGGAATACCTGCGCAACAAGGCTGCCTGCAAAAAGCTCATTGAGGAATTTCCCGAGGCAGATAACAATCTGGAGTGCCGCCTGGAGCTTTCCCGCGCCATGTGCCAGCTCACGCCGCCCATCATGCGCCGCGAAGGCATCCGGAATCCCCTGCTCCGTGGATTCATGCACTGCTTCTGGCCACCGCAGCGCCCCATCGGCATCGTGTGGAGCTGGCTCACCTGCGGCATCCGTTGCGAGCGTTTCATCCGCCGATTCCTGCCAGAAGCCGAAACCGTCATCTTCGGGCACCTGCACCGCGGCGGGCTCTGGCGCTTCGGGAAACGCCGGATTCTCAACACCGGCGCGTGGTTCCGGCACGCTACGCCGTATGTTGTTGATATCGTAGACGCTCAGATAATCCGCTACTCTAAATTAGCCAATATTCCCGCAAATTAGAAATTCTGACTCATTTTTTTGAAAGAAACGCATTTATTGCTTGCGTTCAGTTTTTTAGAGTGTTATATTCTGCACGTCACTGACCCCCTCTTATAACCATGAACAAGACTCAGCTTATCGACGCTATCCAGAAGGAACTCGGCCCGGATGCAACCAAGAAGTGCGCAGCCGAGGCTCTGAACGCCACTCTCGCCGCCATCACCAAGGCTGTTGCCACGGAGAAGGTGCAGCTCGTTGGTTTCGGTACCTTCGAGACCAAGGTTCGCCCCGCCCGCACCGGCCGCAACCCCCGCACCGGCGAGACCATGACCATTCCCGCCAGCTCTGTGGTGAGCTTCAAGGCTTCCTCCACCCTCAAGGGCTAAATTAATCTTCCCCTTTTCATAAAAATCCCGGTTCCTCCACGGAACCGGGATTTTTTATCATTCACTAATAGGCAAGGCAAGCTGATTCAGCTCGCCATATCTCAGGCAGAAAGGATGGCAGCATCCAGACAATCCTCGCCCTGAATCAGCTCGGCAAGCACGGGAATACCGGTGTATTCCTCAATAAGGGTACGATTCGTCACTGCGGCGGTGTCCCATTCCTCGCTCTGCTGGTTCAGGATGATACCACAGCACATCAGCCCACGGGCCTGAATAGCACGCACGGTGAGAAGCGCCAGATTGGCAGCACCCTGGCGATTGCTCACCACCAGCAGAACCGGCAGCTGCAACTGCTCTGCCAGGTCGGCCATGGTCTTGCCCGGGCAAAGCGGTGTTTCCCAGCCGCCCACGCCTTCCACCAGCAGGGTGTCGTACTCTGCAGCCAGCGCCTGCACCTGCCCCGTCAGGGCGGGCAGAGAAACAGACTGCCGCTCAAATTCGGCACCCATGCGGGGATCAGCCGCTGTGCGCAAATAAAGCGGGTTAATTGAATCCAACGGCAGCGTGGGCAGCCCTGCGGCCTCGCGCATGGAGCGCAGCTCCTTGCGGTCGCCACAGGAAACAGGTTTGCAGCCCATAGCGCGCACGCCTCGCGCCCTCAGGTCTCGCAGCAAGGCGCACACCACATGGGTTTTACCCACCCCTGCATCCGTACCGGTTACAAAATAAGCATTCATGGAGTTCTATCTTACTCAGGCATGGAAAGGCGGATATCATCGATGCTCCACTCCGGGCTGGAGCCACGCACCAGCAAGTGGTTCACCATGAGCCACACCACCACGGCGGCGGCCAGACACAACAACTTGGCCTGCCAATTAGAGGTCAGAAGCTTCTGAAATCGAATCCTGCGTCGCATGAGAATAAAGAAGTTGAGTTAAACGTTCAGAAAGAAGGTCGAGGTGAATATCGCGCTGCACCACATTACCCACAGCCAGGGAAACAGAGCCGGTTTCCTCAGAAACTATGATAACCACGGCATCCGAAGCCTCCGCCAGACCAATGCCGGCGCGGTGGCGCAGGCCCATGCTGCGATCCTTCAGCTCGCGGTTGGATACAGGCAGAATGGCGGCTGCGGCCACAATACGCTCATTGTTCACAATAACTGCGCCGTCGTGCAGCAGCGTCTTGGGCATGAAAATCGTGCCAATCAGCTCACGGGTGTACTGGGCATCCAGCTCTGTGCCGGTCTTGGCATACTCCTGAAGCTTGTTGGAGCGGCAGATGGCAATAAGCGCCCCGTATCGCTTGGATACCAGATACGACACCGACTCGCGAACCAGGGAAACGAAGTCCTGGTTTTCCTGCTGGGTATTGATAAGGCGGGCAATAATCTTGTTGGAACCCAGACGAGCCAGTGCCGTGCGCAGCTCCGGCTGGAACAGGATGACCAGAATGGTACCCGGGCCGATGATGAGTGCAGCAAGCTGCTTAAGCACCACAGCATGTGTCAATTCCAACACAAAATAGCCCAGAATCACCGTTGCTATGAGCCCGGCCAGAATAGCCGCAGCACGCGAATCCTTCACCGCGCGATACAACTGGTAGAACAGGGCCCAGAGCACCATAATCTCAAAAAAGGCTCTGAGGATTTCGAGAAAGGTCATACGCGCATCATACTATGTCCTGAGCCCCAAAGCAAGCGGAATCAATGACACCGCTGAACAGAGAATGTAAAAACCATATGAAAGGACAATTGATAAGGTAGCAATCTTCACTCCCGGAGTCCCAAATTGGCAATTTTTTTGCAAATAAATCGCATTTTCTACAAAAAAAGGCTTGCGCTCTGCGCGGAGATGAGTATAATAGCCCCGCTTCCACGCCGCACCGGAAACGGGGCGAGCAGGGAAAAGCAACACGCGGATGTAGCTCAGTGGTAGAGCGCAACCTTGCCAAGGTTGATGTCGTGGGTTCGAATCCCATCATCCGCTCTCCCAAATCATCGCGGATGTAGCTCAGTGGTAGAGCGCAACCTTGCCAAGGTTGATGTCGTGGGTTCGAATCCCATCATCCGCTCTCCCAAATCAT
>JAGBZE010000214.1 GCA_017628435.1 Akkermansia sp. | reverse complement strand
GAGCGCTGTGGAAGCAAAGGGAGTGAAGAGGTCATTGGGTATTTTGTTCAGAGAGAAAGCCTCCTCGTGCTTATCAATCTTGCTGACTGCCGCCTGGGTGAAAGCTGTGAGGTTGGCGTTGGAATCCATCACGAAGAAATCGCCGCCGGTAGCCTTGGCAAACTGGCTCAGGGATTCTGTGTTCAGTTTACTGATGACGTGCTTGCCGTTGGCATCCTGATACAGGCCGTTTTCGCCGCGAGCATCCGGAATGGGTCCGCCTGCTGCTGTGCCGATACCTACGGTGATGACCAGCAGATTGCTTTCCTTGGCTTCCTTTGCAATTTCAAGGGAAGAATTGACGGTGTCCTCACCGTCGCTGAGGATGACCAGAGCATTGGTGCTGCCCTCCGGTGTACTGCGCTTAAAATCCTGCATGGCCTTGCGCAGAACGAGCCCGAAATTCGTGCCACCCACGCCTGCCCATGTGCGGTTCACCTGCTCCAGCGCATCGCGCAGGGCGGTGTGGTCATAGGTGAGCGGTACCACCAGGTCCGCCTCGCCGGAAAAGACGATAAGGCCGATTTTATCACCGGGCAGGGCATCAATGAGCTCGTAGGCTGCGGCGCGGGCTTCTGCCAGGCGGGAGGGCTTCACGTCCTCCGTCTCCATGGAGCGGGATATGTCCAGTGCAATGAGCAGGTTACGCCCCGTGGTTGTGGCTCCGCCTTCGCGGTAGCCGTTGATGGGCCGAGCCAGGGCAACAATGGTGCAAATCAGCGCCAGCAGAGCCAGAGTGGCGGGCAGGGCGGTGCGCCAGAGGGGGCGCTGCCTCACCAGTTCCCTGTGCTGGTCGGAAATCAGTCTGCGCCAGCCTTGGCCGGTGCTGCGCCATGCCACCACCACCAGCACAACCAGTACCGGGACGAGCAGGAGAAACCACAGAATGTTCGGATAGAGGAAACTCATGGCAAGATTATTATGGTGCGGGTCTGGGGCGGGCAAAGTTCAGCGCAATACCCAGAACCAGGAAAAGGGCGGCGGCGGCCAGCGGCCAGGGGAACAATTCATCGAAGCTGATAAGCGTGCGGCGCTTAGCCTCTGTCTTTTCCAGCTTGTCGATGCTCTCGAAAGCCTTCTGCAGGCGCGCGCCGCTGCTGGCGCGGTAGAACTGGCCGCCGGTAAGGCGTGCAATTTCCTTCAGCGTCTTTTCATCGAAGGTATCCACATTGGCCGTGTAGCGGGAAAGTCGCTCATCCTTGCCGATGGCGATGGTGAAAATCTTGATGCCCAGCTCGGCAGCCTGCTTCGCGGCATCAACGGGGGAGATGCTGCCGCGGTTGCTCATACCGTCGGTCACCAGAATAATGACTTTGCTCTTGGTTTCCTTTCGCTCGTCCAGGCGCAGGGCTGCGGAGGCAATGGCTGTGCCGATGGCGGTGCCGTCCTCGGCAATGTAACCGGGGCGACGATCGTCTGCCAGATAAAATTCCCGGATGATGTACCGGACGATGCCGTGGTCGAGCGTAAGCGGGCTGCAGAGTTTGGCCTTGCCTGCAAAGGCCACCAGACCGATGCGGTCATTCGGGCGCCCGGAAATGAATTCGCTGATAACGTACTTGGCGGCGGTAAGACGGTCGATAGCCGTGCGCTGCTTGCGGCCCAGACTGTCCTGCGCGGTGAAGAGCATATCCTGACTGGCCATGGAGCCGGAAAGGTCGCAGGCAATCATGATGTCGATACCGCTCACGGTGTCCTCCGTGTGCTGGTTCTTCCATTGCGGGCGTGCCAGAGCTACAATGAGCGAGGCCATGGCCAGAACAAGGCAGATGGGGCCGAAGCGACCTGCCAGGGTGGACGGTCGCTTCAGACTGGCGGCCGCAAAGCGGATGGTGGGGTGCACGAGGCTGGCCGTGGTGCCGCTGCGGCGGCGCAGGAAAAGGAAGAGCAGCACAGCAGGCAGCGCCCACAACCAGCCCGGCTGGGCAAAGGTGAACTCGCGGGTAGCCTCCATGGCCGACTGGGTGGTGGCAAGCATCATGCGCGCACCTCCTCTTTTTTCTTCTGTTCCTCCAGATAGGCCTTGCTGATGCGGCACACCAGCTCCCGGGCCTGTTCAATGAGTGTGTGGGCGCGGGTGGGGTCGTGCTCCATGGCTCCGGCGTATTTGAACTCAGCCAGCATCTCCAGCATGTCGCGCGTCTCCAGCTGGCAGCTCATCGGCACGCTGGCGAGCGAATCAATGCGCTGGGAGAATTCCTCGTGCGTTTCGTACAGGGCAGAATCCTGGGTCTGCCCGGCCAGGAAGGAGCGCAGAATCATGGACAGGCGCAGCGAGCATTCGCGCATGGGCGGCAGCTGGGCATCCAGTTCCTTCAGTTCGTTCAGGGCTTCCTGCAGCGGGGTGATGCTGCTTACTGTGCAGCGTTTTCTGCGGCGGTACATCCACCATGCCGTCAGCACGGCCAGGGGAATGAGCACGGCGCATGCCCAGCCCAGCGGTTCCCAGAAATCCTGCACCAGGAACTGATCTGCAGGAATATCATTTTCCAGTACGGGAATGGCCTGTAAAATATCGTTACCCATGGCGGTTTAGTGAGCAAATACGCGGCTGCGGCGGTTGAACAACTTGCGCAGCGCCGGAATGAAATCCTGAGTGGTGAGCAGGTCTAGCGAATCGATACCCAGCTGGTTGAAAACCCGCTGCCATTCCACACGGTGCATCTGCATGGCCTTGTGGTGCGCCTGGCGCAGCTGCTTGTCGCTCAGGTCGCCCTCGAAAAGCTCGCCGCTTTCGGGGTCGCGGAAGCAGATGCGGCCTGCCGGGGGCAGTTCAATTTCAGCCGGGTCATTCACGCGCACGGGAATAAGCTCGTGCCGGAAGTTCAGCTTGCCGATGGCCTGCTTATCGACACTGGCCAGGAAATCGCTGATGAGGAAAACCATGGCGCTCTTGCGCTGCGTGCGCAGAATCTCTGCGGCCACTTCCTCCACGGTATCATCGCTGCCGGCACTGGGGGCGCTCAGGATTTCGCGCACAATGCGCTGGCACTGCTTCATTCCCTTGGCGGGGGGGAGGTAGAAATGCGGCTTGTGACCAAAAAGCAACAGTCCCACCTTATCACCATTCAGCGCGGCGCTGTAGGAAAGCACGGCGGCAATGCGGGCGGCGTATTCGCGCTTGGTGTCCTCAATGCCGGCGCTGGCGTAATCCATGCTGCCGCTTATATCCACGGCCAGCAGCAGCACTTGTTCGCGTTCTTCGTGGAAGGTACGCACATAGGGTGTGCCCGTGCGGGCAGTCACCTTCCAGTCGATGAAGCGGGGTTCATCCCCGGCGCGGTATTCGCGGAAATCATCGAAATCCAACCCCTGCCCCCGGAAGCCGGAGCGGTACTGCCCGGCAAAGGTAGCGGTAGACATGCGGCGAGCCTGCAACTCAATGCGGCGCACCTTTTCCATGATTTCCTGCGTTCTGTCCATAGCGGTTTACGGCACGGGAACCTTCGAGAGAATGCTGTCGATAACGTTGTCGCTGGTCTTGTTGGCTGCTTCGGCCTCGTAGGACAGCAGAATGCGGTGGCGCAGGATATCATGCGCCAGGTCTTTCACATCCTGCGGGGTCACATAGCCACGCTGGCGGGTGAAGGCCAGAGCCTTGGCAGCCAGGGCGATGTTGATGGTGGCACGCGGGGAGGCACCGGCGCGTACCAGACCCTCCAGGCGGGTGTCCACCTTCTCCGGGTTACGGGTGGCGCGTACCAGATCCACAATGTAACGCTGCACGGCGGGGTCGATGAAAATCTGATCCATGAGCGCGCGTGATTCCTCAATATCCTGCACGGTCACCACCTGGCTGGTGCGGGGCGTGGCCGTGGTGCTGCTCATCATTTCCAGCACCTTCAGCTCTTCATCGCGGGTGGGATAATCCACCACCACCTTGAAGAGGAAACGGTCCAGCTGAGCTTCGGGCAGCTGGTAGGTGCCTTCCTGCTCAATGGGGTTCTGCGTGGCAAGCACCAGGAAGGGATTGGGCAGGGGATAACTGCACTCGCCCAGGGTCACCTGGCGTTCCTGCATGGCTTCCAGCAGGGCGCTCTGCACCTTGGCCGGGGCTCGGTTGATTTCGTCTGCCAGAATCAGGTTGGCAAAGACAGGGCCCTTCTTGGCGGTGAACTGGCGCTCCTCCGGGTTGTAAATCATGGTGCCCAGCAGGTCTGCGGGCAGCAGGTCCGGCGTGAACTGAATGCGGGAGAACGCAGCCTGCATGGTGCCGGCAAGCGCTTTCACAGAAAGGGTTTTTGCCAGACCCGGTACACCCTCCAGCAGCACGTGGCCCTTGCAGAGCAGACTCAGAATCAGGCGGTTCACCAGCTTCTGCTGGCCTACTACCACCTTGGCCATTTCCTGTTTGACTGCGCTCACCCATGCGGATTTCTGCGCAATTTGTTCGTTGAATTCCTGTGTGTTCATGGTCGTGGATTGCGCACCAGTCTACCATCTGGGCGCGTTTTGGCAAGTTTGTACAATGTCAGTTGACGCATATGACTCGCCTTGTGTTCAAATAATGTATCCTCCAAATTTCTGACATGACATAAATGCCTGCGAACGCGCTCTGCGCTTGCCATGGCAGCAGAATCAGGTATAATGGGGCGCGTAACAAATATTTTAATCCCTCATTCACACGATTATGCCTGACGCACGATTCCAACCGCTGCCCGGATTCCGCGATTTTGCTCCGCAGGAATGCGCCTTCCGTAACTATCTGTTCAACACGTGGCGGCGTGTGGCGCATCGTTACGGCTTTGTGGAATGGGAGGCACCCACCATTGAATCCACGGAGCTGTACTTGAAGAAGTCCGGCGGTGAACTGCCTACTCAGCTCTTCCGTTTTAAGGACCAGGGCGAGCGCGATATTACCGTGCGCCCGGAGCTCACCGCTTCCCTCGGCCGTATTGCTGCTGCCTACCAGCGTGAATACACCAAGCCGCTTAAGTGGTTCGAAATCGGCTCCTGCTTCCGCTATGAGAAGCCTCAGAAGGGGCGTCTGCGCGAGTTCGTACAATTCAATGCTGATATTCTGGGAGAGCCCGGTGAAGGCTCTGATGCTGAACTGATTTCTCTTGCGATTGACTGCATGCGCGAGTTCGGTTTTACGGCAGATGATTTCGTGGTGCGCATTTCAGACCGCGAGGTGTGGCTCAGGTATGCCGCCGATAACGGTGTGGCTGAGGAGCGCGTGCCGGATTTTCTGGCTATTATTGATAAGTTTGAGCGTGACCGTCCCGAGTACTGCCAGGAGAAGCTGGATGCCTTTGGTATGAAGCGTGAGGATCTGGTGAACTTTATTGCCAATCCCCCCGCCGGTTGCTCTCCGCGCTACGATGCTGTGCTGGAAGAACTTCAGGCGCGCGGCCTGGAGGATTACGTGAAGCTTGACCTCTCCGTGGTGCGTGGCCTGGCTTATTACACCGGGCTGGTGTTTGAGATTTTCGACAAGGGACATACCCTGCGTGCTGTGGCTGGTGGTGGTCGCTACAACGGCCTCGTTTCCACTCTTTCCAATGGCGCTGTGGATATGCCCGCCACGGGCTTTGCTATGGGTGATGCCGTGATTGCTCATCTCATCGAGGCTTGCCCGGCTGCCAGCGCCCTGCGCGATGCCGCGCTTAAGACCAGCAACGTAGATGTCTGCATGGTGCTGGCTGCTCCGGAGAAGCGCCCGCAGATGCTGGCTCTGGCTTCCGCCCTGCGCGATGCCGGCCTGCGCGTGGATCTGCCGCTTGCTCCTGCCAAGATGGGCAACCAGCTGAAGCGTGCTGAGAAGATTGGTGCCCATTATGCCGTTATCATCGGCTCCGAGTATCCGGATCTGGAGCTTAAGAACATGACGACTCGCGAATCCATGCATGCATCGCCCAACGGGCTTATGGCTGAGCTGCTGGGTGATGGCGAGGAGGTGTAGATCCTGCATAGCTTCATGCTACGGCGTATCATGCCTCTTTTTCTGTCGGGTGCACTGCTTGTGCAGTGCGCCCCGGCTGTTTCTGAGGGCAGTGCGCCGCTGGCGGAGAAGGCGCGGATTCAGAAATACCCCGAGCCTATGGTGCAGTCCAAGGCTCAGTTGGATGTGCTTTTTGTTGACTGGGTGCGCACGGCCCGCAACCCTATTAATTTTCGCCTTTCTGCAGAGCTGAAAAACCAATGGCGTGAACTTATCGGTGAAAGCACATGGGGGGAATATGCCCGCCGGTGTACCTCTGCGTTTCTGAATACCGGCCAGGTTTCCATGACTCTCGAATACCGGGATTATGTGCGTCTTTGCGCTGCCTGGCGTGATGCTGCCTTCCGCTCCACTTTGAGTGGGGTAGAGGAATCTGTACTCCAGCTTGCCGCTAAACGAGTAAAGACGCTGCTGCATCCCGGCATGAGCGATTTCGAGAAACTGCTCGCTATTCATGACTACCTGATACAGAGCTCACGCTATGAGGAGTCCGGTGGCAATACCGTGGAGCATCTTCTGCGTAAGGGCTGTGGCAGCTGCGAGGCATACAGCTCGGCCTTATCCGTTATGTTGGAGATTGCCGGTATTCCGGCCCGTGTCGTCACCGGAGAGGCTGGTGGCCCGCATGCCTGGAATCTGGTCTACATAGATAAGGAATGGTACCATGTGGATGCTACCTGGAATGATCCTATAGTAGGAGATGACAGCCGGAACGTCCTCTCGCATACATACTTCTGCCTTTCAGACGCCGAAATGGTGCGTACCCATAGCTGGAATCGTGCGGCCTACCCGGCCAGCGGCAAACAGACAGCCTCATATTATCGCCGCAAGGATATTTATTTTACCAGTTTTGATGCTTTCATGAGAGCTGCACTCCGTGCATACTCTTGCGGACTGAGCAGTTTTGAGGGCTATCTGACCCAGTACGGAAGCCCCGCTCAGTTCCAGCGCAACCTTCAGCGTTTCGTTCATCCGTCCATGCCCAGCCGCATCAATTGGACTGGCCCGGAAGGAGCAGCTGGTGCGGTCATTGTCAGCTTTTCCTCTTAGCCGCATATTTTCCTTGCAATGCGGCGGGGAATATGATTCAATTACCCGCGCAGTTGTGCTACAGTGGCGGAATGGTAGACGCAGGAGACTTAAAATCTCCCGGTCGGTTAGACTGTACGGGTTCGAGTCCCGTCGATGGTAGTAATTAGGAAGATAATTTAATGGTAGAATGCTGGTCTCCAAAACCGGTCGTC
>JAGBZE010000213.1 GCA_017628435.1 Akkermansia sp. | reverse complement strand
TTGATATTAGTGTAATGAGCATTTATAATAGCCCTGCAGCCATGAAATGCAATTATCTCAGTCCTGATACAGCTCAGCACCCTCTTTTCGCTTGTAGGCTGGCAGGAATCAGCGAAATGCTTAGACTAGCTGTGTCCCGTATCACTGACTCGTCTGTTACCTGCAGGTTTCTTTCAAACAGGACTGTGGATGAAGAGTTTCTTTATTGTTCCATATGGAACAATGCTGGTAGTCTTATTATGGCAGGGAAGGGTATTGCATCTCTTCAAGTTGATTATTGTTTTCCTTCTCCGTCTTTTGGTATAGCTTATTTGTCGTCTCCTGGGCCTGGGCAAAAAGTCATATGTCTTTTGTTTGAGCTTGGTGATATAGGGAAGAAGTTTTCTTCGTCCTTATCAGGTATTATATCTCAGTTTGCCTGTGTATTTCGTCAGTTTTCGATAAAGTTAGATTGCAAGAGTAGAGTTATTTCGATGTATCACGTGAAACACCAGGGTAAATTACTATTATATCACATGAATTTGCTTATTTCATGGGTTGTGATGTGTGTGTGCAGGCTTATTAGGTGGGCGATTAAACTGAAATGTTCTACTACGCGTTGATATTTATCCTGTATGCAAGAAAATATCTTCTATGATGGTATTTTTGCTGAGGAGAGTAGATTTTCTCCTAAATATTGATCAGATTGTTCCACATGGAACATTTAAGAACTAGATTACAACGGAAAAATGACATCGTATCATCAGTCTGATGTTCCACATGGAACAAAATCTGTATTTATTCTTGGTTCTACAGGAAGTGGGAAGAGCGCGGTAGCGGTAGAACTTGCTGAGATACTTGGTCATGCTGAGATTATCAGCACAGATGCATATCAGGTTTACAAAAGGATGCCTATTATCACGGCTGCTCCTACTTTGTAGGAAATGTCGCGTGTTAAACATCATTTAGTAGGTTTTATGGAGCCTACAGAGAACAATGATGCGGCTGAACATGCGCGACGAGCGGAGCAAATTTCTGCGAAACTCCAAACGGGTGGCATGCTACCCATACACACAGGAGGCTCAGGCCTTTACGTTAAGTTTATATCCCACGGAATTTCCCCTGCGCCACCTTCTGATGCAGCGTTAAGAGAGGAGTTGAATGCCTTAACTCTGGATGAGGCAGTGGCACGTCTGCGCGAACTCGACCCGGAGGGGGCAGCATCGACAGATTTGTGTAACCAGCGCTATGTGGTGCGTAATCTGGAGATTGTTATTCTGGGAGGCAAGCCGCTTTCTTACTGGCGCAACAACTGGCAGGAACCTCGTGGAACGGGATTCTGGATTATGCGTGACACTGTAGAGCTGGATGCCCGTATAGCGCGCCGCGCGGAGCAGATGCTGCAGGATGGTGCGATAGAGGAGGTTGCTGCGCTGGAGGGTCTCACGCTTTCTACAACGGCCTCCAAGACGCTGGGATTAGCTCAGGTGCAGGATTACCTGAAAGGCCGCTGTACGCGCTCTGAGCTTGTTTCTGCCATAGCTCTTGCTACGCGGCAATATGCCAAGCGCCAACGCACCTGGTTACGCCGTGAGAAATGGCTCACGCCTATACCGGCAGGGGCAGGGGATACACCGCGTCAACTTGCGGAAAAGATAGCGGCATTACTCCGCTGAGGAGATTGTTTCAAAGAGCCCGGAATACTCCGTGAACAGAACCTTGGAGGCTAGTTCACGGATATTGGCTTCAGAGAAGGGGCCATCATAACCCGGTGTTGTCACGCAAGGGACGCAATCGCGGTTGGTATCATTTTTCACCAGGGTAGGAAGGTGGGCAGCGGAATTATCAGCCTCCCACATACCGGTAAGGCAGCCGACCACCACAATCTCAGCAAAGTTTTCGCAGCGGTTAATCAGGTAGGTGATGCATTCCGGGGAGTAGAATTCGGTCAGGTTCATCTCATCCTGCTCTACAGCCTGCATCAACTCCATCTTCACATTGTCCAGTTCATAACTGGTGGTAGGGCTCATCTTAACCTGGACATTCCAGTAGGCTGTATCGCGGCGATGCAGCAGGCTTTCCAGGAAACGCCCCTTACGTTTGCTGCTTACATCCAGCACGCGGCTGAATGTGCCGTCCATGTAGCAATTGGAACCCACCCACACATCGCGCTTCTGCAGCACATCAAGACCAGGTTGCCCCAGCTGCCACGGTGCTGTGATCAGCTCGGGGCAGGCATCTTTGCCGTTCTTGATGAGAATGAGGGGGAATCGCATGAGGTGCGGTATTCTGCCTGAAAGGTAAAGTATAGTCAACGAAAATATTTGTTCACTTTGTCAGCTGTTAATTAAATCTGAACAATTCGGGCAGGCGGGGTGTGCCCTTGAACTGGTTTGCGCGTGCATCGCCGGGCTGGTGCAGCTGGCCGTGCCACTCGTTGCGCGTATTCCGTGCTCTGGCCTCCTGCTGCCACGAGAAGCTCTTCAGTGCCCCTATCAGCTGCCCGTAGGCAGCAGATGCCGAGAGTAGCAGATAAAGCGCCAGAAGGGCCTTTCTGGGCCCTGTAGCATGGCACCAGGCTGCAGTATACAGCCAGGCCAGGCAGAACCACATCACCGCGGCACCTTTGAAAATGAATTCATTGTTCCACAAGCCCACCCAGAGCAGAGGCATGAGCCCGGCCAGCAGTATAGCTGCGGCGAACCAGCTTGTGCGCCACCAGCGGCGCAGAAGTAACAGGGCAGGTCCCGCCACCACCAGCATCTGCAGCAGATATCGCCCCCACAGCTGGGCAGAGCTCAAATCGGCCAGCGAGCAATCCCCGGTCGGACGCATGAACGCCACCTGACCACCCACCCCGCCGGCAAGGAACAGCAGGGGCAGTGCGGCATATGGCAGCACCGCCAGTGTGGGCCCATTGAGCAACGCGCGCCCGCTACGCAGCAGGAGCAGGGGAAGCAGTGCCACCGCGGCCAGCGGAGAACAGGCCAGCACCATGGCCCATGCTACCAGTCCGTAGCGCCCCGGCAGAAGCCGCCCGGCCAGCATGCCCAGCAGAACCAGTGGTGCCAGATAATGATTAAACGTATTGCGCAGCTGTACGCAGGACGCCGTGAAATGCAAATCGAAGAACAGAACCCAGTCCTGGAACACATCCCATGCGGATCCGGCCACCAGCCTGTAATATACGCGGTTCACCCAGTCCGTCATCTCCCCCAGCAGCAGCAGAATTACCAGAAACACTAGTGTGCGGCGTGTTCCCCTGCCGGCCGCCATAGCCAGCAACGCCAGCCACACCCCCAGCAGCGTCCACAGCAGCAGTGCAGCCTCCGCAGGCACACCTAGTTTCGCTGCCAGAGCAGGGGGCAACCAGAAAGCCAGGTAATAAATGAACGGCTCACCCTCCACCGTCAGCGGCCAGGAATCGCGCACCAGCGCGGCATACACCGCATTGCGCACCGTGGCATCGCCGCTCTGCTCCACTAGTCCCCAGGGCCCGGTAGTCAGCACCCATGCAGCCCCCAGCAGCAGGATGAGCCCCAGGCGCAGTGCTCCTGCCGTATTCCACTTCAGGCTCCTGGTCGGGCATTTCGCCGCCACCCACAGCACCGCCCCTGCCAGCGCCAGCCCCACCGGCCAGGCAACCAACGGCTGTACCCACCCCGCCAGGAATAACAGGCAGGGAAGCAGCAGATACAGCAGACAGGCGGTAGAAATGGAACGAGAAGACATTGATGATTGGAGAAATCAGGCGGGCGTGATGCCCGCGGAATTCAAACATTCAACATTAAACATCCAAAATTCAAAAAAACGCGCCCCCTGGTTTGGTCAGGGGGCGCGGAAATGAATCAGACGCTTCAGTTCTGGTATTCGGCAGCAGCCTCAGCGTGGTATTCCTGCAGCGTGCGCACCGTGGTCTCCTTGTTCTTGGCGTGCAGCATGGCGGCAGCACAGGCGCGGGCGCTGGAAAGATCCGTGGTGTAGGAGATATTGCTGCTTACTGCAGCGGCGCGGATGCTTACCTCGTCCTCGCGGGCGTCGTGGGAGCCGGGAGTGTTAATCACGAACACGATATCGCCGTTCTTGATGCGGTCCACAATATCCGGACGGCGGCGCTCGTGCACCTTGTAGGCGCGTTCGCACTCGATACCGTTCTGCAGCAGGTGAATCATCGTGCCCTTGGTAGCGCAGATATCGAACCCGGCCTTAGCGATGGTGCGGGCAATATCCGTCACGATGTGCTTGTCGCGGTCGTTCACTGAGATGAACACCAGACCCTCCTTGGGCAGGGCGTTGAAGGCAGAAATCTGGCTCTTCAGGTAAGCCACCTCGGGGTCAGTGTCAATGCCCATCACCTCACCGGTGGAGTGCATTTCCGGGCCCAGTACCACGTCGATACCCGGGAAGCGGTTCCAGGGGAACACGGCTTCCTTCACGGTGTAGTAGGGCGGCACCACTTCCTTGGTGAAGCCCAGGTCCTTGAGCTTGCAGCCGCTCATCACCTTGGCAGCCAGCTTGGCCAGCGGCACGCCGATGGACTTGGAAACGAAAGGCACGGTACGGGAGGCGCGCGGGTTCACCTCAATCACATACAGCTGCTCATCCTTGATGGCGAACTGGCAATTCATGAGACCCTTCACGTTCAGCTTGGCGGCCAGCTCCTTGGCGGCGCGCATCATCTCCTTGTGCATACCCACGGAAACGCGGTTCGGCGGAATCATGCAAGCAGAGTCACCGGAGTGAATACCAGCCGGCTCCACGTGCTGCATGATGGCACCCACCACGCTCGTCTCACCGTCGGCAATCACGTCCACGTCAATTTCCATGGCGTGCTCCAAGAAGCGGTCCACCAGCACCGGGCGCTCGGGGGAAGCATCCACAGCCTCGCGCATGTAGGTGCGCAGCTCCTTCTCATCGTACACAATCATCATGGCTCGTCCACCCAGCACGAAGGAGGGGCGCACCAGCACCGGGTAACCGATGCGGTTGGCCACGGCCACAGCTTCGTCCTCATTGGTAGCGGTGCCTGCCTCAGCCTGCTTCAGGCCGATTTCATCCAGCAGGGCAGAGAAATACTTGCGGTCCTCAGCCAGCTCGATGCTGCGGGGGCTGGTGCCGATGATGGGCACACCGCGCTCCTGCAGTGCAGCAGCCAGGTTCAGCGGGGTCTGGCCGCCGAACTGCACAATCACGCCATCCGGGTTCTCTTGGTCGCAGATGTTCAGCACATCTTCCAGGGTCAGCGGCTCGAAATAGAGCTTATCAGAGGTATCGAAGTCGGTGGAAACCGTCTCGGGGTTGGAGTTCACCATGATGGTCTCGTAGCCCAGCTCCTTCAGCGCGAAGGAAGCGTGAGAGCAGCAGTAGTCGAACTCAATACCCTGGCCGATGCGGTTCGGACCACCGCCCAGAATCATAATCTTCTTCTTGTCCGTCTTGCGGGCCTCGTTCTCCTCACCGTAGGAGGAGTAGAAGTACGGGGTGATAGCCTCGAACTCAGCAGAGCAGCTGTCCACCAGGCGGTAGCAGGGTACCACACCCTGAGCCTTGCGGGCGGCGCGCACTTCGTCCTCGCTGCAACCACGGGCCAGCGCAATCTGGCGGTCGGAGAAGCCCAGCTTCTTGGCTTCCAGCAGGGGGAGCTCCTTGAGCTTCATGCCGGCCTCAGCCAGCTGCTTGAGCTGGTCCAGGAACCAGGGGTCGATATCGGTCAGGTCCTGAATCTCCTCCAGCGTCCAGCCGTTCACATAGGCGGTCTGAATCCAGAAAATACGATCAGCGTTCGGCACAGCCAGCTTGGCGGCAATCTCATCGCGGGTCGGGTTCTTCGGGTCCTTCAGGTCAAAGCCGAAGCCCCAGCGGCCCGTCTCCAGCGAGCGCAGAGCCTTCTGCAGAGATTCCTTGAAGGTGCGGCCGATGCTCATCACCTCACCCACGCTCTTCATGGCGGTGGTCAGGCGTTCATCAGCCTTCTTGAACTTCTCGAAGGTGAAGCGCGGCACCTTCACCACCACGTAGTCAATGGTGGGTTCGAAGGAGGCGGGGGTCACCTTGGTGATATCGTTGCGCAGCTCATCCAGCGTGTAACCGATGGCGAGCTTGGCGGCAAACTTGGCAATGGGGAAACCGGTGGCCTTGGAAGCCAGGGCAGAGGAACGGCTCACGCGCGGGTTCATCTCAATCACCACCAGGCGACCGGTGCGCGGGCACATGGCGAACTGAATGTTACTGCCGCCGCTCTTCACGCCGATTTCGCGGATGATGGCGAAAGAAGCCTCGCGCACAATGGCGTATTCGCGGGCGGTCAGCGTCATGGCCGGAGCCACGGTGATGGAGTCGCCCGTGTGAATACCCATGGGGTCCAGGTTCTCAATGGAGCAGATGGCGATGCAGTTATCCGCGCAGTCGCGCATCACTTCCATCTCGATTTCCTTCCAGCCCAGCAGACTTTCTTCGATGAGCACCTCGTGCACCGGGGAAAGGTCCAGACCGCGAGCCACGATTTCCTCGAATTCGGTCTTATTGTAGGCTACGCCGCCGCCGGTGCCACCCAGTGTGAAAGCCGGGCGGATAATCATCGGGTAGTTGCCTACCACGTTCTTAGCAATATCCCAGGCTTCGGTCATGTTGTGGGCCACGCCGCTGGCCGGCAGGTCCAGGCCGATGCGCATCATCGCATCCTTGAAACTCTGGCGGTCTTCGCCGCGGTCAATTGCCTCGGCATCTGCACCAATCATGCGCACGCCGTATTTCTCCAGCGTGCCGGCCTTGTGCAGGGCCATGGCGCAGTTCAGAGCCGTCTGGCCACCCAGGGTGGGCAGCATGGCATCCGGGCGCTCGCGGGCAATGATTTTTTCTACATATTCGGGCGTAATCGGTT
>JAGBZE010000212.1 GCA_017628435.1 Akkermansia sp. | reverse complement strand
CTTCACGCGCCTGCATGCTGACGGGGCGTCACTCGCACAACAATGGCTTCCTGTACAACTATGGCGGCCCTGCTTTCAACGGAGACCAGCCGACTTACCCGAAGATGCTGCAGGCAGCCGGATACCAGACGGGTATTGTGGGCAAGTGGCATCTGATTTCGCAGCCGACGGGGTTCAATTCCTGGCAGGTGTTCCCGAGCCAGGGCGATTACTGGAACCCCACGTTCCACCAGCCGGGGGTGAATGGCCGCACCACGCACCACCAGGACCGCGGTTATGTGACTGACCTGGTGACGACGAAGGCTATTGACTGGATGGAGAACCGCGACAAGAGCAAGCCGTTTGCGCTGATTGTGGGTCACAAGGCTCCGCACCGCAACTGGATTCCGGCTCCGCGCCACCTGAAGGCGGTGAAGGAGTATGTTTCCAAGCTGACTCCGCCGGACACGCTGATGGATGATTACGCGAACCGCCCGGAGTTCCTGCGCCACAACCGCCAGAGCGTGCTGTGGGATATGTGCAACTGGAATGACAACCACCTGGTGCAGAAGGAGATTCCTTTCGATGTGATGAAGGAGATTGTGCCGAAGTGGGCCCTGCGCGGAATGGTGGACCGCGGTGTGTTCAAGAACAACGGCGGGGTGCCCGAGGGATTTGACTGGAATGCCCACAAGCCGAAATTCCCGGCCAAGAATAATTTCGGTTGGGATACGAACCACATGGACCCGGGCACCAAGGAGATATATGATGACTTCTTTGCTACCCGCACGCGGGAGTTCGTGGAGGCATTCCGCGCCGGCAAGGTGCAGACGGAGCGCGATCGGGCCGTGCTGCGCTGGCGCTGGTATAGGGAGGACTACCTGGGCACCCTGCTCTCGGTAGACCAGTCTATCTCCAGCCTGCTGGATTACCTGGACCGCCACGGTCTTTCCGAGAATACGCTGGTCATCTATGTGGGAGACCAGGGATTCTACCTGGGCGAACATGGTCTTTACGACAAACGCTGGATTTTTGAGCAGAGCTTCCGCATGCCGCTGGTGATGCGCTGGAAGGGCAAGATTGCCGCTGGCAAGCGCTCCCAGGCCATGGTGCAGAATATTGACTACGCCCCCACGATTCTGGAGATTGCCGGTGTGAACACGCCGGAGAACACACGCACGATGGAGGGTGTGTCGCTGACGCCGCTGTTCCAGACAGGCGAGGCACCGGAGTTCACCGACCGCCCGCTGTACTATGCTTTCTACGAGCAGCCAGGTGAGCACAACGCCCCCCGCCACGATGGTCTACGCACGCAGCGCTACACCTTCGCACGCATCTGGACCCCGACGGATGAGGAACGCAAGAGCGGCGCCCGCAAGCCGGAAAATGAGTGGTTGCTCATCGATAACGAGAAAGACCCGAAGCAGATGCGCAATGTGGCCCAGGACCCGGAGTATGCCGAGGTAATGAAGCAGCTCACGGAGACCTACCACAAGCTGCGCGAGCAATACCGCGTGCCGGCGGATTGCCCGGGCAGCGGCAACCGCATCCCGGATTTCCTGCCCTCCTGGGGCCCGGGCGAAGATGACCGCATCAAATAAGCAACATAACTATCATCCTACCACGCACCATTCCTCCCCCGGAATGGCGCGTTTATTCTAACTCCAGTGCAGCCAAGGTGATGCAATTTGATGCAATTTTAATTCAGTGGCTATATTATTGCTGTACACCCCAAAGAAAAACTGGTAGAATGCGCGCAACCTTTTTTTCCTTATGCTTTTTAACTCCTGGGAATTTCTTATTCTGCTGCTGATTACTCTGCTCTGCTTCTATGCAATACCCCGTTGCGCTGCGCAAAAGTGCATCCAGACCACCATCTTCATTACAGCCAGTGCTGTCTTCTATGCTTGGGAAGACTGGCGACTACTCGCACTTCTCGTCATTTCCTGCGGCGGTAATGCAGCAGCAACTGTTCACATTCTGAGTAAGAAAATACGCGGAGATGAAGCAGGTGCTCATTTTTGGGTAAAAATGGCTATTATCCTGAACCTGGCCTTACTGGGACTGTTCAAATACGCAGGCCTCGTTGTCAGCAGCATTCCCGGTATTCCGCAGAACTGGGTGGATTGGGTATGCTCCATTCCCCTGCCCATCGGCATCTCCTTCTACACCTTCCACGGCATCAGCATGGTGGTGGATATGAGCCGAGGCAAGGTTCATGCCTATGACCAGATGCTCCAGACAGAAAGCAAAGTAAAACTGTACAGCACCACCATGCGCGACATGGGCTTGTACCTGCTCATGTTCCCGCAGCTGATTGCTGGTCCCATCATCAAGGCGCATTACTTCTGGCCCCAGATAAAGGCCAAACTTTGGAACAACATTGACTGGGCACGCGCTCTCCGCTACCTCATCACCGGCTATTTCTTCAAGATGGTGGTGGCAGATAATCTTTCCCCGGTTACCGAGGTGCTCACTTCCTCTGAATTCATCACCAGGACAGATGGCGCAACCCTGCTCATGATTCTGCTGGGATACAGCATCCAGATTTTCGCAGATTTCGGCGGTTATTCCATGATTGCCATCGGCCTGGCCGCACTGTTCGGGTACCGATTCCCCATCAACTTCAATTTCCCCTACATCAGCACCAGTCTCACCCAGTTCTGGCAGCGCTGGAACATGACCCTTTCTGCATGGCTCAGAGACTATCTCTATATTCCGCTGGGCGGGAACAGAAAGGGGGCTGCACGCACCTACATCAACCTCTTCCTGGTCATGTTCCTGGGCGGCCTCTGGCACGGAGCAGACTGGAAATTTGCGCTCTGGGGCAGCATGCATGGCCTGGTGCTGGCAATAGAACGTTTCATTGGCAACACAAGTTGGGGTAAGCGACTACGCATTCCGCAGTGGATTTCTATTCCTTATTGCTTCATCATTGTCTGCGCCTTGTGGACCACATTCCTGATGCCTAACATCGATACCGTGTACCTGTTCTTCCACCAGGTGTGCACACATTTCAGCTGTAGTCCGGCTGCATTCATCATGAATCCCAGCATCTACAGTGTGTGTCTTTATGCTTCCTTCATCGTCATCTACCACATCTGGGGATGGTGGAGAGAGAACAAGCAACGACACCAGCCTGTACACCGAGGCACACTTTCCTTTCGAGGTGCCTGCATATACGGCTTCATGCTCTTTATGATACTGACCAACTCCGGTCCGCAGTGCGGATTCGTGTATTTCCAATTCTAAGCCAAAAAGTCGACAATCATGAGCAGAAAATCCCGCAATTTATGGCTTTGTATCTGCGCACTGGCTGTGTGTGCCGCTTGTTTCGCAGTACAGGGACTTACCTTCCATCAGCTGGAAAGTCGGAAGGCTCGCATGGTTTCCCCTATATTCCTGGATATCACCATGATACGTCTGCAGAACGTACACAAGTTAACTGGTGATGCCGTAATTATGGGCTCCTCCATGACCGAGCGTTTATTTGCCAGTCAGAAAACAGCCGTTATCGGCGTTCCTAGCAGCTCTTTCCTGGCAGGTCTGCAGGTAATGAAAGGCGCTGTCAACTTCCCCCCGGGTACAACATACATCGTTGAAATTAATAACCTGTTCAACGGAATATACGAGCCTGTACTTGAGGAGACGTCGAAGTGGAGTTTCAGAACCTTCCGCAACAGCAAACACTTTTCCATTGCAGCAAAGCCCTCCAATCTATTGTTAAGCATCGCATATGCCATTGCAAAGCCGCAGATATCAAGCGATCAGAGCTTTGATATTTCTGATGAGGCCATCCAGCAACCGCAGGATATATCTGCCGCGCTGTTACCCACGGAGAATGAGCTTAAGGAGTGGCGTGATATTATCTCCGGCATTGAGCAAATCCAGCAGGTCAACAAGGGCAAGATATGCTTCGCGTGCCTGCCTACCCTGGCTCCAGGAGATGGGCTTGAGGCCTACAACAAAGCCTGTAAACTTGCAAAGCACCTGAATTTACCCGTTCTGAACTACAATACGGATTACTGGCGCAACAAGCTAGAGTTCACAGATCAACGCCACCTGAATTCTGCACGCAGCAGCACACTTCGCTTTAGAGATATCGTGGCGAGAGACGCGCGCAACTGCAGTAAATAATTTCTTGCATTTCCCGCGGGCGGGAGTATGCTGAAGAGCGAGATGAAGACCAAGGTTGAGCTCATTCGTGAGTATCTGAATCAATTTTACCGCCCTGAGGAGTGGCCCACGCTGCTCTGGCAGGCAGAGGAATGGAGCCGCACGCAGCCGCTGGCCGGGCTGCGGATACTGGACGGCACCCCCATGTACCGCAATACGCTGGGTAAATATATGGCCCTGCTGGCCGCCGGGGCAGAGCTGTGGGTACCTTCCCGGCCTGCCATGCCTTGCGATAAGGCAATTTTCCCACTGCTGGAGGGTTTCGGCATACGCCAGGCACCCCGTGGCATGGATGATTTTGATATAATTCTGGATTGCTCCGGGCAATTCCGGGAACTGCACCCCCGCCTGGGCTTTGCAGAGCTGACCCGCACCGGGGCACACCGCTTTGAGCACACCCATTACCCGGTTATTCTGGCGGATTCCGGGCGCATCAAGCGCATTGAGACCGTGCTCGGCACCGGGGAGGGCTTTTTCCGCGCCATGCAGCAGCTGGGGTACACGGAGATGGCGGGGAAAGAGCTGCTCATCATCGGCTATGGCAAGGTGGGCCGCGGCGTGCTGCACTATGCCCTGAAACACGGCATGAAGCCCACAGTGGCTGATGTGGCCGATGTGCGCGATGCCCTGCCCGCGCAGGTACCTTTCGTGGATGCAAACAACGGTGAGGCACTCAGCAAGGCGATTCAGAACTCCTGGTGCACGGTGACGGTGACCGGGCATATGGCAGCACTGCGCCATGTGCCGCACCAGGCCGACATTGCGGCCTCGGAGGTGCTGCTGGCGAATCTGGGTGTGGAGGATGAGTTCGGCCCCCATATTCCGGAGACTCGTGTGCTGAACCGCAAGCATCCGCTGAATTTTCTGCTGGATGAGCCTACCTCCATGCGTTTCATGGAGACCACCATGGCGCTGCACAATGCCTGCGCGCTGGAGCTGCTCACCCCCGACCTGCCGCACCGCTGCATGCCCCCTGCCCCGGATGTGGAGGAGCGACTGCTGCATATCGCCTGCACACGCGGCCTGATTGGCCATGATGTGAAGCAGCTGCGCGCAGAGGAAAACGCGAACAGAGCAGACGCTTGACACCAGGAAGGCAGCGACTTACAATAGCGATACCGATGCTGGATAAACTCTTCCTGTTCTTCCGTTTTCTTTTCTGCCTGGTGGGGGCTGCGGCCTTGCTGTATACCTTTTCCTACCCGGATACCCTGCTGCCGCCGAACCCGATTCTGGAGGACACGGCGGAATTTACGCTGTATAAGCTGAAGCCAGTTATCTGGGTGCTGCCCATCCTGTTCATGGAACTGGTGGCTGGTTGTGGTCCCAAGCGGAATCTGGTCTGGTTCGGCGCGTTGTTCACCGTGCTGGTGGTGGCGCTGGTGGCCTACCCGGTACTGGCCGCTCAGTGGCCGGAGTACGTTTCCCCCACATTCAGCTACCAGGGCGGCATGCTGGCCACCGGGCTTGCGCACTATGTGGCATTCCTGGGCGTGACCTTCGTTTTCCGCAAAGTGCTGCTCAGCTACATGTTCCCGCCGGAGGAGCTGCAGGAGCAAATGGAAGTGGGCTTTGTTTCCGCCACAGCGCTGGATCCAGCAAATGCCCGCACCCTGAAGGAAATTGCAGCAGACGCGAGGTCAGTGAAGCATCAATTTCAATTCAGACCCGGCAATGCCCGCATGGCACTGCGCTGGCGACTCATCATGCGCCGCATGCTGCTGAAAAGCCGTCTGGCAAATACCTGCGCAGCAGCTGGTATGGTGGCTCTGGCACTGTGGTTCCTGTGTTATCCGCAACCCACGGCAGAAGAGGCCCTGCAGCGTGATATGAGCCGTATGTTCGAGCACCGAATCAATGCCAAGGGACAGCCGCTGGCCACCACCGCAGCCGTACACGCCGCGGCCCGCGTGATGAAGCACATTTCCGATTACGAAGCCCTGGCCGGCATGACCCGTGAGGAAGCAGAGGCCTGGCTGGGTATGGACAAGGTGCCCGAGGGTTACCGCGCCTGGCTGCGCGATGAGCGCCCCATCAAACTGGCGTCCACCAACAGTATTCATGAAAACCGCACCCGCTTCCTGACCGTAACGAATGGCCGACAGATCTGCGTGCTCTACATCCGCACCAATGAGGCAGACGAGAGCATTGTAGTCTCCGAACTACAGGATGCAGGCTGGGATGCCGAGGCCGATGAGACCCGCCGCCGCATCAGCAACGACTGGGGAGCTCTTTACCGCTGATTCACAACCATGCCCACTTTCACTTACAAACGCCGTATCGCTTTTCACGAGACCGACGCCGCAGGCGTGGTCTATTTTGCCAATTTCTTCCGTCTGGCAGAGGAGGCCGAAACACATGCACTAGCCTCTCTGGGGAGTATAGTCACCCGCGATGGATACCTCTACCCCCGCGTGCATGCCGAGGCAGACTACCTGGCACCACTGCGGTTCTTTGACGAGGTAGCAGTACACTGCTGCATCACCCGTATAGGTTCCAGCTCAGCACACTGGAAATTTGAAATAGTGGGACCGAAAGGACTTTGCGCTGTGGTTCAGACTATTTCTTCAAGGAGGGAGCGAGATGGTTCGGCAGCCCCTTATACTCCGGAAGAACGCGCCGCTTACTCGGCCTTGATACTTTAACTGCGGGGTGCTTCTCCGCATACTCGCCAAGGATGCGCTTCATGTCGTTTGCGGTCTCGATGCAGTCCTGCACCGAGTGGTCCGCGGGTACAATGGTTTCTGTACCCCATGCGATATGGCTTGACCAGTAAGGCACTACGCCATCTGATGACTTAGGTGTATTCCCCTTACCGGAGTCACCGATAATAGAATGAGTGGGTACATTGCGCACCTTCAGACCCTGAAGACCGGTAATGGAATAGCTGTCCGGTTTAAGCTGATTCACGCTGGTAAACCAGAGGTAAGCATCCTGCGGATTCAGCAGGAAGATATCCTGCTGCAAAGTCGCAAGATTATAAGCCTCTTTAAGTAAGGTTTGCGGCAAGGTGACTAACTTGGTTAAAGCGGTGACTAAACGGTACTTTGCAATTGGAGCGCCACGGTGGGGTGTGGCCATGTAAATCACCATACCGGCCTCAACCGGGCGAAAGAAGTAATCCTTACGCAAAGGTTCCAGGGAGGCTTCCTCAAACGGCTTGTCCACATACTTGGATTTCAAGTAAGGCTCAAGCTCCTTCTGGGGAATATCTGATGCACGGAGCAGATTCCAAGGTTCCAGGCACTGGCTGTAGTGTGTAATAAGGCCACCCATGGAATGACCGACCACCACCATGTTGTCCCAGTTCGGATTGGTGTGATTCGGATCCACTGTGGCGCGCAAATTTCGGAGCGCCTCTCGGTATGCACGGGCAGAAACCGTCCACGCGACTCCTGTGGGGTAATTAAAGTACCAGAATTGGTAATTTTTACGGATTTCAGGGTCTGCATAGAGGCGATTGACAAGGTTATCGAAGGTATCAGCCGAAGAAGCGAGCCCATGAGTGAGAATAACGGGAATTTTGTTGGGAGAATAGGCCTGGATGCAGGACAACCCCGTGGTGCTGCGCAATTCCTGCGGCTGAAGCAGGCCAAGGATACGCTCCTCCTTCACGCGCGTCAGATCCCAGTACACCTCGAGCAGTGCGCTCCAGTCTGCTGCCAGAGGATATTCCAGATTACCCACCTTGATGGACTGTTCCAGCTGACGAGGAATAACCATGAAGCGCGGCTTACCCTCCTTCGGGAAAGTCATGACAGCGGTAAGCGCACTCACCATACCACGGGAGGAGATGCTGAACATATCATCCGCCGCTCCCGGGGTTTTGTGCGGCGGAATCACGCCGACCATCGGCACACCCACGCCTGGCAGCGTGTAGCGCTCCTTCAATGCCGACAGCTTCACCTCCGATGCCGGAATGATATCCTCATGCAGCCCGATGAAGTTTCTCACGTGCGGGGATAGCTGGTGGTTCATCTCAAATGCCTCATAGGTGGGCAGCTTGCCGGCTTGGTGCGCATCATGGCGCAGACGCTGCACCAGCACACACAGAGCGGCATTGTAGTCGCGCAGGGCGATGGTACGCTCCATATCGCTCAGGCCCGGGTTCTGCAACTGCACCCATGCAGTGCGCATGCGCCCAAGCAAATCCACATCGCCCTGGTTCTGGCGGGAAGGCACAGGCAGCCTAGCCGGCGGAACGAGCGGAGCAGAACAAGCCCCCAGCACAAGCATTAATGCCAGACTGAGAAGAACACGAAGCATACGCATGCGTCTATTCTACAGGGCAATGCCTGGGGTGTCAAAAGTATATTAGTGTGGTGACAAAAACAAAAGTGGCAGG
>JAGBZE010000211.1 GCA_017628435.1 Akkermansia sp. | reverse complement strand
GATGGCCTTGAACTTCATGTTGCCGCGGTAGAAATGGTCGATGAGGCGGCCGGGGGTGGCCACGACGACATCCACGCCCTTCTTGAGCTCCTCGGTCTGGGCGCCGTAGCCCACGCCGCCGTAGAGCAGGCCTACCTTGATATCGGTGTGCTTGGCATAGTTGCGGAAGGATTCTGCGAGCTGGTCGGCGAGTTCACGGGTGGGTTCGAGCACCAGAATCTGCGGCTGGCCTGTGTGGGTGATGCTGTTGAGCAGGGGCAGGGCGAATGCGGCAGATTTGCCGGTGCCGGTCTGGGATGCGCCAATGACATCCTTACCCTGCATGATGACAGGGATGGCCTGCTGCTGAATGGGGGTGGGGGTCTCGTAGCCGCAGTCCTTCACGGCTTCCAGGATGGGGGCAGAGAGCCCCAGCTCTTCGAATGTCATCTTCGTTTCTGTTGTCGTTTGTTGTGTAAAAGTGTCGTCCATCTTGCGGGTCAGCAGATGTAGGGGTTATTGAGCTGCTCCTCGCCGATGGAGGAGGCCGGGCCGTGACCGCTGTTCACGGTGGTGTGCGGGGGCAGGGGCATGAGGTGCTCGCGAATGCCGCGCACCAGGGTGCTCATGCTGCCGCCGGGGAAATCAGTGCGCCCCACGCTGCCGGCAAAGAGGATATCGCCCACAAAGACTTCATCTTCCTCTGCCAGGTAGTAGGCGGCGCCATCGGTAGCGTGGCCTGCAATGGGGAGTACCTGCCATTCCATGCCGGCCCAGTTGGTCTTGCGCGGGGCGGTGCCCAGCACGTCATCCACCGTGTATGGCTCCACCGGCGGAAGTCCCCATGCACCCACGGCTTCTTCCAGGGTGAGGGCTTTGCTGTACGGTGCCACGGCGTGAATGGTGCAGCCGGTCCGGCGCTGCAGCTCGGCGGCTCCTTCCACGTGGTCAAAGTGCTGGTGGGTGAGCAGGAGGTGGGTGAGCTTTGCATCCGCAGGCAACTGGTGGCATACCCAGTCTGCCATGCCCAGCGGGGCATCCACTGCCACATAGCCATCATTACCCTGGATGAGGTAGCCATTGCACCCCACGGAACCACCGGTATAGACCTGTATTTTTCTGCTCACGCGCGCATTTTATATGCCTTTCTCCCTTTTGGCGAGCCGAAAATGAGGCAGTATCGGCATGTAGTATGGCATGTAGTATGGCAAGTCATGCAAAAATGTGCTTGCATTACCGGGGAATTTTGACATGTTCAGAGCCTATTATTGTGTGAGGCTTGTAAATGATTTTCTGTCAGGGTTATATGAGGTGATTTTGTTTTGTCTTGTGTTGCTTTGATATAACAATATATTGTGTTGTTGTATTGTTGGTGTCTATATATTGTTATTCGGGGGAGGTGGTTGGGTGTGTTGCAAGTATACAAATTACCCTTGCAAAATAAAAAATAGAGAGTAAAATTACCGCGCTCGCTGAAACCAGATTTTTTTCACATGAGTTTAGCTCGCATAACTGACGTCAAGTTTCATGTTCAACCGCAACCTGTTCATCGCGGATGGCTGCGCTATTTTGTGGCCGCCGTCAGCATGGGCATTGGTGTGGCCGAGGCTCAGGAAATGCGCATGCTGGATTATTGGTGGGTCATGGCGGAGGAGCAACAGGAGAATGCTCCGCGTGTCATTCGTGTGACGGGTGAAAAGGGCGAGAAATTCGAGGAGGTGTATGCCGAGGAGCAGCTGGGTGCTCTGCGGAACTCTCCCGTTATCATGCAGGCGCGGCTGGAGCGCCAGGCTGCCTTGCGGCGCGAGGCTGTTGCTCTGGCTCGCCAGATGCGTGAGGAGGATGAATCGCTGCCGCTGGCCACCGCCTATGCACAGGCCTGGACCCGCGTGTTCAGCCGCCACTGGTTGAATGCACGGGGTGGCGAGGGCAGCAGCCGGCTGGAGGACATGCTTCTGCGCCTGGCTTCGGAAAATGAGGATATGGCGCTCAGCGAAGAAGATCGCCAGTGGCTGCTCGAGGCTCTGCTGGAGGACGATGACCGCCTTGAAAGCGCAGAGGGACGCCGCTTGCTGGAAATGCTGGCTCGCAATCTGCGCCAGTCCGGCTATGGAAGATTTGATGCCGTTGCCGGTGTGAATGATGAGCTCATGCTCCGTTTCACCGAGGCTCTGCACCATGGGCAGGATAGCATGGCCGCTTATCGAGATGCTTTGTTCAAGACCCACCGCGGCCGCATTATGCAGCATAGCCTGGTGGGCTACCATGCTCCCTGGGGCATGGGCATGGGCGGAGGCCGCGCCATATACAGACAGGCTCCGCAGAAAGTCGGTACCACGGTTGCCAGTGGTCATGTGGCTTCGCCCCAGACGCAGACTCTCGTCGCAGCCCCCCAGTCGCCGACTGCCACCCTGCAGCCGGATTTCACCGCCGGCATGAACACCAGCGCCGGAGCACTGGAGAATTTCCTGGCAGAGGCCGCGCCCCAGCCGGAGAAAGAGGACGAGGATGATGAGGAAAAGAAAAAGGATGAGGAGCTTGAGACTGATTCCCTCACGGCTCCTGCCCCCCGCCTGATGATGAGGGCCGTGGGTAATTCTCAGGCGGCTCCCGCACCGGTTGTGAGAGCTGTTGTGCCTGCTAATGATTTGAATAATTACGTGTCCGGTCTGGTCAATGGGGCCATGCTTAAGGTTGGTGCCAATCAAATCGCTACACTTCACCTGGGCTGGAACCCGTCATCCCTGTATGGCGCTCTGACCTGGAATCCTTCCAGTGAGTTGTGGACTGGTGGAACAACGATCAATAACATCTGGCAGTTCGGCGCTACATCATATATTGCACTGGCTTCAGGCAGCCACCTTTACCTGGAACGCAACGGGATGGATACCCTGTCTCTGGTGGTCAATAACAAGGATGGAAGCACGGCTTATATGCATGCGGAAACGCAGGACTGGAGCAAGGGCTCGGTTCGCGCGCTGGCGGCATCCGGTCTGCATCGGTTCAGCAAATTGCAGGGGCAGGGCAGCATTACGTTCATGGGCGATGTTTCCGGCGAAACAACGATTTACGAGTTTTCCGGCACCCCTTCTGCTGCCAATGGATATACCTCCGCCGATTCGGGGTTCTACGGTGGTATTTTCATGGCTGGTTCCTGTGATTCCCGCGTGCAGTTGAATATCAGCGGGGCGCATTGGCAGAATGCCTATGTGGACCTGACCCCGGGAACGGCGTCTGCTTATAATCGTACCGGAACGGCTTCCGGCACGGTGTTGAATATTCTGGGCAATACCCAGTTGCTGGGCCTGGACGGTGGCACGGCTGCGTCTACCGTCACCAGCAACTCCGGTGATTATTCCTATACTCTGACCCTGGGTGACAGCTCCGGGAAACGGCATGAGTACAATGGAACCTTTCATGGTTCCTACTATTCTTCCAATACGGCATCCTATGCATCTGCCGCTCCGCTGAATCTGACCAAGATATACGGCAATGAGCAGGTGATGGGAGCAGATGCCACCGGTAACCGGGCGTTCAATGTGGTGAGGGTAGAAGGTGGAACGTTGAGTTTCAATAATTCATTGCAGGCCGCCACTGCGCAAGCCGTCACCGGAGGTGTTCTGAATGTCGGCGGAAATCTGAATATCACCGAAACATATGCTTCAACGGATGAATTGCTGGTGAGCGGTGCTGGCAGCCAGGTGAAGGTTGGCAGAGACATTACCGTGGCAGATGATGTGAGCGTGAGAGACGGAGGAAGTCTCCAGGGTGCCAATTTGAAGGTTCAGGATAAACTCTCTGTGAATGGCGGCTCTGTAAATATCACAGGCCTGACAACGGCGCAGACTGTCAGTGTGTATGGCGGTGGTTCGCTGACGACTGGGCATTTGCAGGATAACACCAACCACAAGCTGAATGTGGAAATCGGCAATGACAGTGGCAAACCTTCCAAGCTTACAGTCAAAGGTGATTTGGAAGCGGATATACTGCGACTCCGCAGCGATGGCGTGCTGGTGACCGGTAACAGCAGCAACCTGATATCTGAAGCCCATGTGCACGGCGGCGCTAAGTGGCAGCTGGAAGGCGCGAGTAACACCTTGCATGGCTCCCTGAATATTGAGAATGCCAGCGGTGGTGTTACGCTTTCGAGTACTTCGAGCGCCATTCTCACCCTGCCGGGCACCATTTCCTTTGCAGCTGCGGGGTGGACCAACTGTGAAACTCCCATTTTCAAGCTGGATGGCGTGGCGCTTGATTTCAGCCGCGGTGTGACCCTCACGAACCTGGGCTTTACTTTTGATTCATCTACTGTCATCAAATTCGCCCAGATCCAATCCGGTTCTGGCTTGGTCTTTGATACCGATGGCAAGCTGGTGCACAACTCTGTGATGGTGCAGAGCGGAGGTGAGACCTACCATGCATACCTGGGAGTGGCTGATGGCTATGTTACCATCTCAATGAAGGAAAATCATACGGTCGGTAGTGATCCCTTCACGGTGGTAAATGGTTCGCTGCTGTATCTGGAGATGTACCAGGATGCATCTGACCCGGCTATGCCACACAAGGCTTTCTATGCCGCCTCTTATTCTCAGCCCGGCGGGTGGACCGGCAAAGATGAGAGTGAAGACTTGCTCCAGTTCTCCCAGATTAACCTTAATGGCGGCGGTCATGTCTACTTTGCAGAGACAGAACAGGGAGCAGATTACGCGGCTCACCGTCATTTCGGCGGTAGAATCAATCTGGTGGAAGCCGGTACCTATGCTGGTTCATTGCATGGTGAAATCGGACATTGGGGCAACTGGTACCTGGATGGTCGCCTGAGCGGCGCGGGTGAGCTGAAGCTGGTGGCCCACCATGAAATCGGCAACACCAATACTGTAGAGGAAATGGTCGGCAGCGCGGCTGCTGGTGATACTTTGAGATACACCTCTACCTGGAATTACGGCACAGCCAGTACCTTTACCTTTACTGATACATCTGCCAAGTGGTTGGAAAAGGGTAGCACCGTGAGCCTGGCTAATACGCATGGCGGTATTGTGCAGCTCAATATAGGTAATGTGAATATTGCCACTAAGGGTGACACCCGCTGGAAGGATACGGTCATCGACCTGAGGAATGAAGCGGAAACAGACCCGGCTACAGGGACGAGGGGTAAAGCCGGGGAACTGGTGCTTGGGGTGATGGGAGATGCTACCATTGCCGGGCTTGTCGGCTCGGAGGATTCTTCACTGGTGTCGGATGTGCCGCAAGGCTCGCTGCGTACTTCACCCACGCTGACCGTGGGGGCAGATGGTGCGGATGAATATATCTTTGCGGGTAAGGTCGGCAGTGGCAATTTCTACACTGGCGGTGCCGCCAGCTACAAGGAAACTGTCATCAATACCTATGGGCCCAATCCCGATGGCGGTGATTCCTCGGTAGTGGTTTCTACGGAAAAGACATCCTCTGCTACCAACATGGTGCGTATGGGCGAGGGTAAGCTCAGTCTGACCAAGGTAGGCAGCAACACGCAGAGCTTTACCGGCCTGGTCAATCTGGATGCCGTGGCGGTGCAGGGTGGTACTCTTAACCTGACAGGTGAGAAGACCTCCATGAACTCTCTGAGCATGAGCCGTGGCACCAGCATGACTACCGGCGCTTTGACGCTGGGAACGGCCACGCTGGATGGTGCTGCCATGACCGTGAACGGCAATGCTGACATTGATGCGATAACCCTGTCCAATGGAGCCAGCCTCACCTCGAGCTACGATGTGGCACTAGGGGCCGCGATGCTGACCGGCTCCGGAACATCTGCCCGCCTTACCGGTGCGAATACCGGTATCGATGCTCTGACCCTGGGTGCCGGCACGACACTGACAACCAGTGCTGCGATTACGCTGCATTCGGCTGTGTTCTACGGCAGTGCAACGTGGAAAACAGGAAGCGGAGCGGTGGATATGAGCGCGGCGCCGATAACCCTGGTCGATATAGCTGGGGCTTCGGTGAACATCAACTCATCTGCTGCGGTGTCCGGTATGTCTTATCTGAATTTTGCCGGCAACAGCATATATACCACAGATAAAGCTCTGTTTAATCTGACGGGGAACAATGATACCCTGAACCTCAGCAGTTCTCTGACGCTGACCAACGTGCAGGGACTGCAGCAGGGGAAGAATATAGCCTTGTTCTCTGGAGTGGAGAATGTCACCGGCCTTTCCTCCGACACAAGCATTTATGTTGCCGATGCCGGTAACAATGCCTATTACGCAGAATACTATTATGAGGGTAATACTGTATACCTGAAAATCGGAGACAAAACCACAGCCGGTATTCTGACTTCGCCTGATGTAGGTTATATCTGGAGTGGTGAGCCTGTGGGGCATACCATTTATGGCGATGATTATCAGGGCCTGCGTATGGGCAATGTGTGGCGGGCTGATGGCTCTGCCGAGAACACCGGCTGGCACGAACAGCGCGCTGCCTATTCCGTGTCGCCCGGCGTGTATGTGAATGGCAACACCGTCACCTTCCGCGATACAGACGTGCATGGCGTCAACGAAACCAACCGCGAGGTATACATCTATGGCAAGGTGGCTCCCGGTAAGATTTATGTAAACGCCCAGAATGATGCGGCTCTTATGGGCATGGGTGATGCAGAGCTGCGCTATGGTTATGCACTCACCGGGCATGTGGATTCGCCGAATGCCGGTATCATCGATTTTGTGGATGAGGATGGTAATCTGACCCGCACCAGCATCACGAAAACGGGTGATGCTGTCTTGATTCTCAACACCGCCAATGATTTCTCCGGCGGCATCGAAGTGAAAGACGGTTCGCTGTATCTCTCCCGCCCCAATGCTTCCGGCACCGGTGTCATTACGCTTTATACCGATTGCACCTGGACGGATTACTGGGATAATGACGGAGGTAGCAATAATTTCACTGCGGTGCAACGAACGGGCGCTGAGCTCATGGTGAACTATGAGCACGTGTACGATGAAGTGTCTGCCTACCGTAACCCGGTGGTGCAGAATACAGTGATACTCAAGACCGGCAGTGGCGAAAACGCCGATAAGCCGTTGGCCACGATTTCCTATGCTCGCGCTGCATACGAATCTGCGAATGTGGATGATGACTTCCACAACGTGCCGCGCCACTGGCGTAATCTCTCCATAACCGGTGGATTGTATGGCGCCGGTAGCGATCTGCTGCTGCGAGGCTATACTTCCTGCTGGGATGGTGGTCACGACCAGTGCTATATCTCAGCCTTTACCATCAACAATTCACAGCTGGATAAGACTCTGGTGAATGAATCGGAGCTTACGGCTTTCACCGGTACGGTGAAACTGGCCAATACGGTGAATACTTCGCGGCTGAGCAATGATAACATTTCAGCCCGAACGGCGGGTGGTGTGCAGCTCACTTTGAGCGATGATACCTTTGCCAAGGGCAAGATTGACCTTACCCGAGAGCAGGGGGCGTATGAAAATGTATCCGGTAGAACGGGTAATCGCCAGAGCTATACGAATATCCTCGTGGTGAATGGTAATGTGGAGGTGGGCGCATTGTCCGGCCAGTTCCTGAATAACGCCTGGAATTATTCGTGGAATTATAATGATAAGGATTTTGACCGTTCGTTCGGCGCAATTTCTCAGGCAGATGAACGCTGGCGCCTGCGCGTGGTGACCGGTTCTGAAACCACGCTTCGCCTGGGGCTGGAGGATGGAGAGAATTATATCTACTCCGGTGCCATGGGTTATGCACAGAGCTATACCCAGCCGCAGCAGTCGCACATTTACTTTGGCAATGGCATGGAAGTGCCGGGAGACGAAAACTATTATAGGGAGAGTTTCCTGAATGCGGGCTCCTTCTCTTATGCCAAGGAATCACTCAGTCTGGTGAAGAGCGCATCGTCTTCCCAGTATATTCACTCTGCCTTGTTGAATAATGTTTCTGTCTACAAAGGAACGCTCGGATTCAATAATCTGGATTTGCGAGGCAACCTGAATCTGGTGGCAGGGTCCACGCTGAAACTCGGGGTGACCAGCGAGGCCGGATGGAATGGTAGTTCGAATACGGTAAATAAAACAGCCACTGTTGGTTATAAGGGAGCTGCCAAGACGCTCACGGTGATTACGCCGGATTATGAGCTTGTGGGCGATGTGCAGAGTCCTATCACCAAACTGGCTTCTGCCAGGGTGGAGGGCAATGTAACCCTCGATTCCGGTTCTGCGCTCACCTTTATCTCCTCCTTGCTTCCGGATAAGCTGTCTGTCGACCAATTGACAAGCTCGGTGAGCAGTTCGGAGATTACTCCCTTGCTGGATGTGCAGGGGATTCTCACGCTGAATGCCAATCAGATTATCAACCTGTCGTTTGATAATGTGACCTTTAATCTGAATGAGAAATACTATATAGCCGGGGCTGATCAGATCAAGGTCGGGGCACAGGGCGCTAGTGCTTTCGGCACGCAGACCGTGACGCTGGGTTATGGGTATTTCGGTACTCTCTACACCGTGTATGCAGATGGTTCCTCTCTGGGCTCAGAGGTGGCACTGGCGCAGAACGGGGGAATAGACAAATCCGGAGCCGGAGGCAGGGAATATCTGGTGATGCAGGTGACGGGTGACCCTCGCCACACCTGGTCAGGGAATATATCCTATATTCAGAAAGACGAGGCCTCCTCCAGCAACTCCCCAGCTCCGTATGTGTGGTTCGGGACATCGCACGAGGATAAGGTGGCGAGCCTGGCTACCGGAGTGTTTGATTACCGCTGGAAAGAGAACTCCGCCTTTATCAACGGTGCGGTCGTGCTGTTCGGCAACTTGTACCAGCCTGCAGGGTGGACTGAAACGGACCGCATGACGAGCGCCGCGACTGTGAAGGTGGACCTTACAAAGAAGTGGGCGGGAACACTGGTGCAGAATACGGCTGAAGGCAAGGCTGCAAAGGAAAAGCAAGAAGTGTATTTCCACCTGGATAGCTACTCGGTGCAGGAATTTACCGGCGATTCTGCTTACCAGGCGGTGAAGGTGCAGGGCGAAGTGGCGCCGTTCATCGTGATGATTAACCCCAGCTATGAGGATGCCGTCACCCGTGAGCAGCTGCAGGATGATACGAATTACTACTTCTATACGACATACGATAAGAATGGAAACCCCCTGGGCTGCATCCGGAATGCAACTCAGGACGAGTTAGCTACTGCCGGATTTGACCAGAGCTGGTTTACCATGTTGCACAAGACCGGCACGGGCACGACGATCATGGCTCTTGATAACCGCTATACCGGTGGCTCTATTCTGCAGGGTGGTACGGTGCTGCTGCAGGATGGCTCCATCGAACACCGTGGTATGATGGTGATGCAGCATGTGAATGCGCTGGGCTATGTGTATGATGCTACCACGCAGGGACGGGCCGGTGAATGGCAGAATGGCGTGTACAAACTACACGAGTCCACCATTACCCTGATGAATGGTGCAGCGCTGCTGGCGGATTTCGATGATGCGGATTTCGCCGGTAATTACCACGAAGAGCATAACCTCAGCCTGGGTAAGGCCATGGCCACTACCACCATCAATAACAAGGTGGAGGTGAATGTTTATGCCGACCCGAATAATGAGAACTACGACACGCTGATTGATGGGCGTCTGCTGAACAGCGCTGATAAGAAGCTGATTATCCGCGAGTTGGTAGGTGAGGCCGATACGGTTCTGCAGTTGACCGGTGTGAGTTTTGCTGGTGATGATGCATCTCGCCAGGAAGCCGCCCGGCGTGCCATCAAGGAGTACGCCGCGAAGGATGATAGTGGACAATACATCATGGTTGACGGCAAGTACCAGGCCCGCGGTGGTGGGGATCTGGAGCTGGACCGCTTCTATTATGGTGTGTTCAAGGTGCTTGACCCCGGTGAATTTTACGGCACGGTGACCATGTGTGGTCATGTGTGGGGGGCGCAGACGCACGGTGCCGGCAAGGTGCAGCTGGATATTATGAGCACCAATAAGTCCGACCCTGGCGCAGATTGGACGAATGCCACCGTGGACCTGAGTGTGAAGGATGGCACGGAACGCACGGTGCTGGCGCTGGACGTGATGAGCAACGGTGAATTCTGCCAGCTGAACAGTATCACCGGCACCATTGAGCGGGATGCGAAAGGTAATTATCTCGGCAGCTCCAGTGTGCTCAACATGAGCCGGCACAATGCTGCTACGCTGGAACTCACCGGTTCCCGCAGCGGTAAATACGAGGGTGTGCTGGGCTATGGCGATTTCCAGGTGGCTGTGAACTACGGTGGTTATACAGAAAACCAGCAGGGTACCACCCAGCACCACTATGGTGCCATTGGTGAAGGCTCTCTGAATCTGCTCAAGCACGGTGACAGTACGGTGCAGGAGGTGCGCCGCGCCTGGCTGAATAGTGTGGAGGTCGAGGGTGGCAAATTTGTGGTGAATGAGGCGCTGGTGGCCCATGATATCAAATCTGGCGAAGGTACGCGTGTGATTGTGGGTGCGGCAGCCCCGAATACTCTGTATGCCCTGGCCGTGGGTAAGGGCGGTACGTTGGCGATGAACTCCACTTTTGCCGAGGAAGGTGAAAAGACAGATGCATGGAAGGATCTTAAAGCCGGTGTAGATGGAGTCGCCTATGTGCGACTGGAGGATGGCGCAACCCTCTCTGCCCGTGAAGACTGGTACACAATCAAACCCATCGACTTCCTGACTGGAGCCTCGGTTACGGTGAATACGCATAATTTCGCGATTGACCCCTATATTACTGCAACGAATGATGTGTTCGGCAAATATAACCACAGCCACATCATTCAGCTGCTGGGTTCCATGAGTGGCATGGATGTGAAGCTCACATTCAATAATCGACTGACGAATCCGGATGCGAAGGATGCCTATGTGAGCACCACGGTGGATTCTCCGTATATCGGCTATGCCGCCATCAATGATTTCAACTTCCTGCGTGGTACAGAGAATACGCTGACGGTGGATTCCATGACGGTGCTGCAGGTGCTGAAGAACAATTCCGGTGTGGAGGGTGATGTGGATGTGCTGGTAGAAGGCAGGAACGCCACCTTGCAGATTGTAGACCGTGTCGTATCTTACAATGACGCCGGTACGGGTTCAACGTCTGATTCCATGCAGCAGTATATCAACCACCTGGTGCTGGGCCGGAATCTGGAAGTGGACACCACGACAGACCCGCTGCACCGCGTGAACAACGGCCAGTTGTTCCTGGGTGGTGTGGAGGTCAAGACGCTGGCTCCCACCGGTGAGGATTTGCTGCAGACGGTGGATACGGCTGATATGCAGGTGGTGATTTCCTCCCGTCATAACAAGGTCTATGATGAGCTGAAGGGGATGAGCTATGCTGCAGCGGTGCAGGCTGAACCGGCGCTTGCGGAGAAAGCCTATGGCCGGGTGGAGCATCTGCATGTGGATATGCGAGGTACCACAGCGAGTATCGGTGGTGCCGATGGTCACCGTGCTGAGCTGGCCAATGTACACGTGGATATGGCCCACACGAATATCAATCACAAAATTCACCATGCCACTCTGCAGAACTCGCTGGTGCATCTCATGGAAGATTGCACGGTTAACCTTGCAGAAACGGTGCTGCTGAAGGCTGATTCAGCTGTGCGCGGTGTAGAGGTGGATTATAACGCGCTCACCGTATCTCCCACCACTTGGTCCGATGCGATGAAAGCAGTGCAGACCGGGCCTCTGGCGGCAGATGGCGCGGGGTCTGCGCAGATTGAAACGGAGGTGCGTACCTCGGTGAATACCACGGTTGAGCTGACCTTTGCTGCGAACCATGGTGTGTATGAGGTGGGGAATTCCAGAATTCTGGTTCTTCAGGCGAACCAGCTGCTGGGGGTGGATGTTTCCGGCAATGGCCTGACACTGCAGCTCACGGCTGATTCGGATAGATTTCTGGATTGGGGGTACAATGCCCATGCTCAGTATGTGGCGGTGCAGATAGGCGGTGGTTCCGGTCAGTTCCTGTATGAGGATGACAATGTACAATGGAACTCTCGCTACAAAGACATGATTGACAGTCAGTTTGTATTGCTTGGTGCTGACGGTGAACAGCGTAAAGGTGTCTGGGTGACGGCAAATGATGTGTACAACAATACCGGTAGAGTTGATCCGGTGTCAACACACCTCCTATATTTCGAAGTGCCGGAGCCGACAACTGCCACGCTCAGCCTGGCGGCTCTGGTGGCGCTCTGCGCCCGCCGCCGTAGAAAATCAGAATGAGCCGGGAAGGGGAATTCTGCTTCAAAAATCCGCGGAATGAGTGCAAAATAGTGACTGCAAACACAGAATGAGCGTGACAAATGGCGGTGAAGTGCTTTAATAGGTGCATGCACTATACTCCTTACACTCTTTATCCTGTGGGTGCCCTGAGCGCCCGTGCTGCAGCCCAGCCGCGCGAAGGCGTGCTGCTGCGTGGTGAAAATGGCGGTTATGCTTGTCTGCAGGCATGGCCGGAGCTGGGCGATTCTCCGCTGGAGTATGAGCTGGATGCCCTGCGCGAAGGCAACCCGATGCGTCTGGGTGCCCGCGCTCTGAAGTGCATTGAGCTGGATGGCGAGGCTCGTGCCAAGGGGGTGAGCCTGTTCGAGGGCCTGAGCGTGCCCCGCAGCTATGCTACTCTTACGGTGAGCGCTACTCCCTCTCAGGTGTACAACCTGCACCAGCGCGGTTTCCGCGTGGGCAAAATCAAGGTGATTCCCAAGCTTGCCGCCACGGTGGAACGCCTGGTGAATCTGGCTGCCATGGTGCCGGATTGGAAGTGGCGTCTGGATTTCAACTGCACGCTTTCCCCGGAGGAGGCTCTGAAGTTCTGGGATATGCTGCCCGTGGCCATGCGCGAACGTATTGACTTCGTGGAAGATCCCTGCTACTACGATGTGAATGCCTGGCAGAGCCTGCAGGATGCCGGTATGCCCCTGGGGTATGATATGCCTGTGCAGAACGAGGCTATCATCCCCGCCCGTACCACCAAGCCGATGATGCGAATCGTGAAGCCGGCCCGCCACCAGAGCACAACTGGTCTGCCTGTTTTCACCACCTACATGGATCACCCGCTGGGCCAGTGCTGGGCTGCTTACAACGCCGCTGTGTTCTACACCGGCAAACCGGCTGAGGAGGTGCCGCTGTGTGGCCTCGTTACGCACCATGTGTACCGCCCCAATGAGTTCTCTGAGCGCATGGGTATGGAGATTACTCCTGACTTCCCCGTGCCCGCCGGCACAGGCCTTGGCTTCGATGACCTACTGGCCTCTCTGCCTTGGAAGAAGCTCTGATAGGAGCCGTGCTCCTCATTTCTTTACAAAACGCGCACCGGTTTTCCGGTGCGCGTTTTGCGTTCAGCTCAATTTCGGCAGGGTGATGATGAATGCTGTGCGGACGCCGGGAGCGCTTTCGGCGCGGATACTGCCGCCGTGGGTTTCTACGGCGTGTTTCACGATGGCCAGCCCCAGGCCGGTGCCTTTGATTTTGCCTGTCTTGTCGGCGCGGTAGAAGCGGTTGAAAATGAAGGGAATGGCTTCCTGAGAGATGCCTATACCATTGTCTTCTACACAGATGCAGGATGTGCCATCGGCATCCCGGCTGGCGGAGATCTGCACGTGGAGCCCCGGCGACGGGTTGTTTTTCAGGGCATTCTCCAGCAGGTTGAACAGTACCTGCGACCAGTAGAACGAATCGCCCTGCATGGGATAGGGGATTGGTGAAAGCGCGAGGGTGACTTCTGCCTGCTGGGCTGCGGCCTGGGATTCCAGACGCAGCACGGCTTCCTGAGCCAGTTGGTTCAAATCGAAATCCTCCTGCTTCATGTAGGTAGTGCCCGGTGTTTCCACGCGGGACAGGATGAGCATATCGGAAACCAAGCGGGCCATGCGGTCGGCATGGCGTTTCATGATTTGCAGAGAACGCTGCCGCATGTCGGCATCATCTTCAGTTTCCGATGAATCAAGCAGTGTTTCCAGATACCCCAGTATCAGCGTGAGCGGTGTGCGGAGCTCATGCGAGGCGTTGGCAATGAACTCGCGGCGGATAACCTGGGTGCGGTGTTCCTCCGTCATGTCCAGGAAAACGATTCCGATATGCCGCTCGCGGGTGGCCAGGTGGGTGGCCGTGGCCCGGTAGATGTGTTCGCCATCGGGCCTGACGATTGGAATCATGATGCGCACTTTTTCGATGGAACTCACAGCCTTCTGCAGGAACTGCTTCAGCTCACTATCTGGCATAACCCGCAGCAGGTTAGTGTTGTTCAGCTGCTCCATGCCGAATAAATCCGCAGCCTTCTGGTTGGCCATCACTACGCGTCCGGAAGGGCGCATCAGCAGGAAGGGAACGCCCAGAGCCTCCAGAATGAGGGACTGGTCATGCTGCACATGCTCGCTGAGCTCTGCCAGCATGCTGCGCATGTGTTTCACCTCGTCGTGTTCATCACTTGCGCGGCGGCGGGTGCTGGTAATGAGGGTATGCAGAAAGATAAATGGCAGAGCAAATGCCAATACCATGAGCCCCAGCACTATGTCCCAACTTACCATGCGTGCTCAGATGCTAGCAGAAAATACCTGTCCTGCCAAGCTCTATTTATAGTAGTAGGTACGCATAGGCAGCAAGTGCGAGTAGAGAGTGGACGGCAGAGATTTTTTTCTTTACTTATGCCTCCTATCGCGCTAAAAATAAGCCCATACAAATGCTGCGCTTACGCGCGCGAAATCAAGGGATGCTTATGAAATTACGATTTACTGTGGGATGTGTGCTTCCGCTTATGCTGGCGGCTTGTACGCTCTATAGGCCGCAACCTGTTGATTTGTGGCAGAATACGGCAGAATGGAAACAGATTTCTGCCTGGTTGTGCGAGGATGACGCGCCGATGACGCTTCTGAAAATGCACGAAATTGGGCTGCTGCTGAATCCGGAACTAAATCAGGCGCGCCTGGCATTTGCCCGCAGTTCGGCTGTGGCGGAATTTGCAGGATTATGGGAGGATCCATCACTCTCGGCAGATCTTAAGCAAGTGCGTGAGGTTGGTGCCACTAACCGTGGAGTCGGTTTATCGCTCACGCTTCCGGTTACTGGCTTACCCGCCCTGGCGGAAAAGGTGGCCGCCTGTTACAAGGAGGCCGATTATTTGGAGATGGTAAGACAGGAGCGTGAATACCTGGTAAAGCTGGATGTTCTGCGCTACCGCGTAATGGCCACTCATGCCAAGCAGGAACAGATGGAAACTCGTGTGAAACGGATGGCTGAGGAACAGAAATCCGCCCAGCGTATGCATGAACTGGGCGAAATGGATTTTGCTGATTTCCAAGTGATATGCCGTCGTTTGAACGATGGTCAGAAGGAATTGCAGGAAATGGAGCAGGAACACCTGGAGTTGCACCTGGAACTGGTGCGCCTGCTGGGGCTTCATCCCGATACCCGTCATGTGGAGATAGAGGGACAGCTACCCGCCAGTATTCCGGCCCCTGTGCCGGAGCCTCCCTACGATATGCTGCGGCAGCACCCCGCCGTGCTGGCGGCGATGGCTGCTCACCGTACCAGTGAAGCTGAACTGGAGCGCGAAATCCGCAAGCAGTATCCGGAACTTTCCGTGAATCCTGGTTTTGAGCATGAGGACGGCAACAGCAAGGTGGGTATTGGTATCGGGGTGAATCTGCCGCTCTGGAATCGCAATAAACAGGGCATTGCCGAGGCGGTGATGGAACGTGGTATCAAGGAATACGATGCAGTGCAGACCTGGCGTGACCTCATGCAGCAGTCTGTGGCTCTTTTCGATATGCAGGAGCTACTGCTGAAACATTGTCGCGCAGAGAAGGTGCGCGTGGCTCAGCTCTCTGATGCTGAGCAGAAGCAGGAAAGACTGTATGCTATTGGCGAAACAAAGTTGCCTGCTGTGGCCGATGCTCGACAGGAGGCCTACCTGCGCCGCCTGAATTATCTCGATTGTCTTACCAAGTTGCTGACCACTCAGGTGGAGTTGCAGTATCTTCAGCTCCCGACTATAATCTTCTATTTTGCTAAGTAAATGAAACTGAATCTTTTTTTAGGCTTTGTTGCCGCATTGTCGTATTCTGCTGTGTATGCGGCGGAATCTACTCATCAGCATGAGCATGGCGAGAACTGCACCCATGATCATGGTGCAGCTGAACACCAGCATGAACACGGCGAAGGCTGCACGCATGACCATG
>JAGBZE010000210.1 GCA_017628435.1 Akkermansia sp. | reverse complement strand
TCCGCCATCTTCAAGCGTAACCTTATCAACCTGGTATTTCTGGTCATTCGTAAATAGAGCATCCGTAAACTGAATGGCAGACTGATTTCCCTGCACATTCACCACCAGCTGTTCCTCGTAGAGCTGCGCCGGTTCGTCGGCACTAGCGGCAGAGGAATCAGATGTTCCGTCCACCTGCAGCGTGGTCATCGCCTTCACGGTGACAGAGCTGTCCCCAGAAAACTGGTGAAGGTCACGGATGGCGGCATAACCCATCATGGAGCCAGTGCTGCCCGCGGAGCCATCTTTCTGTGCCGCCGCGCTGATAAGTTCATTATTGAACGTCAGGTGCACATCATGCCCTTCCATCTCGCCCAACAGTTGGATAACATGGCTGCTGTTATAACGCCCGAACACATCGTTACTGGCATTGATGGTGGCATCCGGTGTGTAGTTGTGGGTGTTGATGGTCACCGAGGCTCCAGTGGCAATATCGATGGATACGGGTACCTCAGAAGAGTATGATTTATCACCAGCCGTAATACTTGCTTTGTATGTCCCATTGGTTTTCCAGTTGCCATGCGCGGTGATGACAGCCCCATCTGCAAACAACACAAAGGCTGACGGGTCAACCACTTCAACAGACGTAGAAGTACCACTGATTACTTCCTTCAGACTTATCGGAATACCGGCGCCCAGATTTTTAAAAGCATCCACGACTCCGGCTGCGCTTAAGTCCGCATTATTACTATCAATGGACAGAATACCATTCTTACCCACTACCAGAGAGTGCGGATGATCCGTACCCACCTCGCCCACGAGAATGTGCGTGGCATCCTTAGTTTTCAGGGTGCTCGCCACCAGCGCATTATCTGCCTGGAAATAGCCGCCCTGCACCTCCAGTTTGTTCAGCATAGCGCTATTGACGGATTGTAACGAGCTTCCCTTCTTGAGAACATTCAGCTCACCAACGGAGCCGGCAAGACCATAGTGGTGAGCGACGTTTCCAATAGCTATTTGTTCCGCAGCTGCACCAACGGCAGCCTCCGTGGAAACGGCCTCAGCATACTCAACAGTCTTCTGGAAATCACCGAATCCGAGCACGCCATCGTAATCACCACCACGCTGGCCCTCAATCTCCAGGGTCACAGCTTTGTCATGGCTCATGCTGACCACAGAGGAATTGATAAGCTTCCCACCGTTTCCCGTGCCGGTCAGAGCGTCGATCAATGCCGTCTGTGAATTTGCCGAGTCAGCGCCACCCAGAGCATCCAGCGCCAGCACTGTGCGCTCTGTGCCGTTGCGAATGGACAAATCAATCACAGCGTTGAGCCAGTCGGCATCCGTCGCGGATTTAGTCGTGGTCATGATTTCCATCTGCACTTTGCCACCGGTGGCATTTTCTTTAGCGCCCAGGATATTGCCATCCATCACGATAGTACCATAGAATTCGCTGGGGTTCAGCACTTTGAACACAGCGTAAGTATATTGACCGGAAGTGTTACTATGGCCATAAAGAGACACAACAGAGCCGTAATCACCTTTCAGTTCGCTCAATACCAGCTTCTTGTCATGAGCATTGGCTATTCTCGCATCTACTCGCTCTGTATCAAGCCCGCCCTGGCTGCCTGTCTGCAGCACCACATTCACCGTATTAAGAATGGTGGTTGTATCCATCCCTTCACCAATATAGGCGCTCAAATCGCCCGCCCCGATTCGCTTCGCCCAATCGTCGCCGTCTCGCTCATCGCTGAAATCACCCTGCAGGATGGGGATATTCGGTTTTGCGGCATCCGCGGGTGTGGTGTTATACATGGTGATTTCGCCTGTGCCCAGAGCATTCATATGCTGCATGACCAGGCGACCGCCTTCAATTATGGTACCACCTTCGAAACTATTATCGGTGGCGATAACTGCAGTACCATAACCCATTTTCCGCAGGCTCGTGCTGCTGCCTGAGAATAAACTATGCAACACATCGTCACCGGCTTCAGCAATCTTGCCTGTACCGTAGAAGTAATAGTTCGTATCATCATGAGCATTCGTTCCAATCGTGCTGACAACCCCGTCTGTCACCGAGTGCATTGTATAGTCCGAACCGATAAAGATAGCAGCAGGGCGCACCGTACCAACAATCTCAACCTTCTGAAACCCCTCCACTGCGTCAGTCTGACCATCAATATGGAAACCGCTCTCGTTCTCGGCAATCGGATTTCCAGTGTGCAACTTATCCTCACGCACATGGACAGTCTCAGAACTCGTCAATGTTTCATTCTGCACCCATTCCACGGGTTGATACAGGTTGCCGAAAAGAGTCAGTAAGCCATCAGTATATGCTTCGTTCTCTTTCCACTGATAATCTTTGTTAGCGCTACTTGATGTGGTAGTCCAAACAAAGCCTTGTTTATCATTTGAAATGTAGCTGCCTTCCCCCGCAGAAACCATACCTGACCAGGTGCGGCGGGGGTCACCGATCACATTCAGAGCCAGATAGTAGTTTGTGTCGGATTCGCCTTTTTCAGGAGTCACCACGGACAACCTTCCAAAGTACCCGGCTCCGAGTGATATAATCTTATTATTGAAAGAAGCATTTTGTGTGCCTGTGTTCTGGATATTAATAGAATCAGCAGATACAAGGTAGTATGTGAGGTCTTTATCGTAATGTTCGGAGAGGTTGATATTGCTGAAATTGATGGTAACAGCGGTTGTGTCCCAGAGAGAAAGCTCACCCGCTACATCCAGTATGGTAGTGGAGGAGCTCTTCACTGTAGAAGGCATTATACCATGAATATCGAGCGTAAGCGCCGCTCCGTCAGCTGATGTTCCCAAAGCGAGGCCGCCCTCCACAACAGCCTGTTTGCTGGCAGAAGAAGTACTGACCTCAAGCTGTCCGGAACCCACCGTCAGGCTCTTATTAGTCACGCCGGTGAGATTCTTCCAGGCATTAGTGCCGGTTCCTACATCGGTTACTCCCAATCGGAGCTTGGAACCGGCATTAATTAACAATTTTCCGCCTACAGAAAGATGATTGAACCCCAGGGTTCCCTCTTCAATGGAAAGATTATGCAATTTGGCCGAATGGATATATTGCGAGGCTGCACCGCGCTTCACCAGACTCAGGTTTTCCACGCCAAGAGAACCGCCCCCCGCATCAGCCGGCTCATTCGCATCAATATACGCCTGCGTAGCATTCACATATGAATGGGCAAATCCCATGGAACCCGAAAAAATGTGCATCGCATCTGCAGATGAATCCTCCAGCACCAGATTGGTGTAACCATCTGTCACAACGCGGACATTCCAGCGTTCATCAGACTGTGAATAATTGCCGTTTTTTGAGCCATCACCATAGAATGCAGTAATTGTGTTGGTGGATCCTTTTGCCAAATATTTCCACCCCTTGTTCAGGAAATCAGCCTCCAGCGCCTTGATTGAAATCTGCGAACTGTTGCTGAGAACCAGAATATTGTCAGAGCTGACCGGATTGGCCTGTGTCCCCTCTTTACCATTACTCTGATGGCCTACGATACGATTAGTCGAAGTATCACGAGTCAGATTGAGTGTTGCCTCCGAAAAAACATCATCCTGAAGGGTCAGCTGAACTGCACCAGCCAGAAGTTTTCGCTGCGCTTTAAAATCTGACGTCTCATGCAGATTCTTTTGCGGATCTTTCAGATTCAGATGATTGAATTCATTTTTGAGATATACCGTGCCGTCGAAGCGATCTGCTCCTGCAGTTCCCGCAACGCTCGATTCATTCACGGCAAAATCGGATACATAGTTGACAATAAGCGAACCGTCTTCAGACTTGCTGAGGTAGGTATACCCGCAGAGTTCCAGTTTGCCGGAGCCAGAGACACCACCGGTCAGGTTCACCGTGCGCCACTCGCAAGGCAGCTTATTGTTATCCGCATAGGAAGCGGTGCCGAATGAAACTGATGCTGTGTCCCCGGTAAGATTCAGTGCATTTCCTAGCGAGGGGGCGCGATATTCCGGATCTGTTGAGTTATAATTGACAATCAGCTTAGCTCCGTTCCCCATGGTGATGGCGCCGGTGCCGGCGGCGTTATCGCAGCCCAGGTAGAGCGATGTGCCGGCGGCCATATTAATGCCGCCGCTGAAGGTGTTGGCAGTGTTGAGAACCAGGGTGGCTGAACCTTCAACATTGATGGAAGTGGCACCGCCACCGTAGTCTCCAATGGAGCCATGACCGGTAAAGGCGTAGGTGTATCCCAGCTCTTTGAGACTACTGGTACCGGGGGTAGTGCCCGATACGGTTATACTGCCAGGGCGCACCGTGCCATCCAGCTGCACATCCCTGATGGCAGTGGTGCTGTTGAAGGTCACCTGGCTGCCATCTGTATAGACGGCATTCCCCTGCCAGGGAGTGGCGGCAGAGTCTCCATTTACCAGCCATTTATCATTCCCGGTGCTGCCGGCCCAGGTGAGTGACTGCAGCTCCGGACCGGAATCGGCTACAGGAGAAGCTGCAGACCGCAGAGAAAAACTGGCACTGCGCATCATCATGAGAGGGGGTGCCGGAGCTGCAGCTGTTGCTCCCTTCTCTGTTTCTTCCGTTTCCTCTGTTTCATCCGATTCCTTCTTCTCCTCATCTTGCTCATCCTCTTCGGGAAGAAGCGGCGATGCATCCTGGGAATCCTCTACCTTACCGGAATCCGGGGTCATGCCGGCAGAGCCGATGCCTGATGGCTGTTGCGGAGCCTTCCCGGTAAGCAGATTATCGGGTGCCTGAGTATTGGCAGATGAAATTGTGAGCGGAGGGGTGGGATTATTCGCTTGCTGGTAAACAGCTTTGCTGCGGCCCAGCCCCATGCCCCACGGGGCACAATACCCTACCTGCGGATGATTCACGATAAAACCACGATTCATCTTGAATAAGGCATCTCGGTAGGCAGCCATACTGTCCTTCCCTGATTCAAGCGCATCCGCAAAGGTACGCATCAACTCATCCTGTACGGTGTATTGTTCCGGGGGCAGGTAGAGGCTGCTTTCGCGCAAATGCTCTGCAAGTTTTCTGAGCAACTGGCACCCTTCCTCACTTTCCAGGCGTGAATCGTTTTCTATCAATGCTTCCAGCAGCCATTGAGCATCTTCATCTGTCAATTCCAGGTCTGTTTTCCCATCAGCAAGCTGGCGCAGCATGAAATCCAGCCGTTTGCTGCCTTCACCGCCATTCGCACTCAACCGGGTCCGGGTATACACCTGGGTCCAGGCTTCTTCATACGCAAGCTCGGGGCTCTTGCCTTCATCCTTGAGTCTGCGGGCCAGCTCCATGGCTTCCAGACGCAAAGCTCGCAGTCGATTCAAGCGTGCCTGTTGAATAATCGCATGATTCTGAATGGGAAAAACATCTGAAAGCACCTCATCATACTTCTCCCCCTTCTCTCCGGTAACCTTGATGACGCGTGTTGCATGAACCGGTTCCTGCTGCGGAAGAACCCAGTAGTAATTGCTCAGCACTTGTTCCTGAGCCTGCACTGTTGAGCCGATTGTGCCAAGTGCCATCAAAAAAAACGGCAGCCAGCTGTAACCTCGACCGCAATCACTTGCAGGTGTCAGCTGGTGTAATCCGGGGCGCTTGTCAGAAAGTTTCTTCATTCAGGCAGAATTTTCATCGGGTCGCGGATTCTACCATAACAATTGAATATTTCAAGTCTTTCTTTCAGAAAACCGATATTTGACACATGGTTCCACGAGGATATTTTCCCCAGACCGTCTGTCCAACATCTACGATTTCTCCCGCGCCTTCAAAAACCGCGTCGGCGTTTCGCCCTCGCATTACCGTGAAAAGGAGGGACGTCTGTGAAGCCCATCCGCCGCGCCGTTCATATCGATTTTCACACCATGCCCGCCCTGCGCGGCTACCAATCCTTCCTGCTGGAACCGTAAAAAAAGAGAGCCTCTCGGCTCTCTTCTTTTTTATATGGCGTATTTCTCGCGGTAATGCTCAAACATTTCGCGATACTTGGGATCGTCGTGACGGGTAGCACGAAGCGACTCGTGCAGGTTCATATCGTTGTGCGCCATATCAATGACACAGCCGGCGATGTTCGAGCAATGGTCGGCCACACGCTCCAAGTCGGTCAGCAGATCCGACCAGATAAAGCCGGCCTCAATGCTGCAATCGCCCATCTGCAACCGCTCGATATGACGGGAACGAAGCAGATCCTTGATGCGGTTGACCACCTGCTCAAGCGGCTCGACCGCGTAGGCCGTTTCCAGATCGTTGTCCTTGAAGGCCTTGATGGACAGCTGTTCGATCTCGGTAACCGCCGCCAGCATCACGCTCAGCTCCTCCTTGGCCGCGCCCGAAAGGGACATCTCGCGGCTCTTCATCTCCTCGGAGGATTGGCTGATATTGACCGCGTGGTCGGCAATGCGCTCGAAATCTCCGATCAAGCGAAGCAGCTTGGCCGCCTCCGAGCTGTCCTTCTCGGTCAGCTGGCAGGCGCTGAGCTTGACCAGATAACTGCCCAGCTCGTCCTCGTATTGGTCGGTGCGCTTCTCGCGCTGGCGGATCTCCTCCATCGTTTCCTGATTGAATGCGTGAATCATACCGAAGGCGGCCTGCAGCGCCTCGCCCGACTCCTGCGCCATCTCCACCGCCAAAGCGCGG
>JAGBZE010000209.1 GCA_017628435.1 Akkermansia sp. | reverse complement strand
GCCAATGCCAGCACAATGCTGGGTGTGGAGGTGGAGAGTGATGCCAGCTTGTATCCTGCGCTTATTGGCGAGGTGTTGCTGGAGGATCTGATTCGCCCGACCCGCCGCCGCAATCTTTCCATTATTCCGGCGCATGTGGATTTGTCCGGCGTGGAGGTGGAGCTGACACAGACGGATTCGCACCTGACCTGCATGTATGATGCCATGGAGGGGCTGCGCCAGCGGGATTACTTTGACTATGTGTTTCTGGATACACCGCCCTCGCTGGGAGTGCTGATGACCTCTGCCCTTTGTGCCTGCGATGAGGTGATTACACCGCTGCAATGCGAGTTCCTGAGTCTGGAAGGCCTTTCCAAGATATTGTTTGTGATGGATCAGATTCGTGAGAATGGTGTGAATTCCCGCCTGAAGCACGAGGGTATCATCATGACGATGTACAATAACACCAAGCTGGCCAATGAGGTGATTCGCCAGGTGCAGCAGGAGCTGCCGGATAAGTTGTACAGAAACCATATTCCGCGTTCCGTGCGCGTGGCTGAGGCGCCCAGCTTCGGGCGCACCATTATGGAGCATGACCGCTTTGGTGCGGCCTCCATGGCGTACCAGGCTGTGGCGCGTGAGTTTATTGCCCGCCATCGCTGATAGGAGTAACGGCGATTCTGCACTATGCTCAGCTGGCTCTTCCCCGCAACTTGTGAACTCTGCGGAGAGGCTGCAGAGCAGGGGATATGTGATTCCTGCCTCAGTAAGTTGCCGCGTATTCCTGCCCCTGTCTGCCTGCACTGCGGTGCGCCCACTGCCGGGCAGCAGACAGACCCGGATCGCTGCGAGGAGTGTGCCGGGCATACGCGTCCCTTTGTGCTGGCACGTCAGGCGCTTCGGCAGACGGAGGCGGTGATGCAGCTTATCTACCGTTTCAAGTACCACCGTTCATTGTATCTGACCCGGGCATTGGCTGGTTTGCTTAATGAGCTGTGGGAGCAGACTCCGCGCCTGTGTGAGCATGCGGATTGGGTGCTGGTTCCTGTGCCGGTGACGCATGGTAAGTTGTATACGCGTGGGTATAATCAGGCTGGTGAGTTGGCCCGCTGTCTGGGGAAAATGCGCCGCCTGCGGGTGATGGAGCTGCTTGAGCGCCGGGAAACCGGCATTATCAGCCAGACTCGCCTTTCTGCCCGGGCGCGTCGGTTGAATGCTATGCGGGCGTATGCGGCCCGTCGGCCTGTCTGGTGGCAGCGTGCCCGGCGGTATCCGGCACGTATTGTGCTGGTGGATGATGTGTTTACCACTGGTTCCACGGCGCGGGCTTGTGCTGCGCAGTTGCGTAAGCTGCCGGGGGTGCAGGAGGTTGTGTCGCTCTCTCTGGTGCGCATCGGCGCATGAGTAGATGTAAAAAATCCCCGGTGTCTGTCACACCGGGGATTCTGAAAAAAAACTTGCTGTCTGTAATTAGTTCAGACGGAAGGTGATGCGGGCCTTGGTCATATCGTAGGGGGAAACCTCGATACGAACGCGGTCACCTACCACCAGGCGGATGAAGCGCTTGCGCATCTTGCCGGAGATGTGAGCCAGGAATTCATGACCATTGGCCACCTTCACGCGGAACATGGTGCCGGCGAGCACAGCGGATACCACGCCTTCAAGCTCAATCTCACCCTCGCCATCGTCGTCAACCTTCTTGGGCTTGGGGGTGTTGTTTACGGGGCGGGTGTTGCCGGTCGGACGCGGTCCGTTCGGGCGCTGCTGCGGCTTGCTGCCGCGATTATTGGGGGGATTTGCCATTATGTCGTTCTTAATTGGTTGCTTCGCGCGGCTCTTTCGAGCGCTTGCGCGTGCACAGTTTAATGCCGAAAAGTCCACATGGCAAGCACTTTTTCATAAAATTACAAAAAAAGTTCCGGGAAGTCACAAAATGCGGTTGACATTAAAATTATGCTGTGCTACCCTCTGCGAGCTGACCTGTTTAGGGGTCACGTCGTGGCGAAAGCCAAAACTGGAATAAGTAAGAAACGAAAATATGAAAACCTTCTCTGCCAAGCCTCAGGAAATTGAGCGTAAGTGGTATGTGATCGATGCCGCCGGTAAGGTGCTCGGTCAGGTTGCAGTTGAAGCAGCTAACCTGCTTCGCGGTAAGAACAAGACCATCTTCACCCCCCACGTGGACTGTGGTGACTATGTGATCATCGTGAACGCCGATAAGGTGGTGCTCACCGGTAACAAGGAGCGCGCCAAGATTTACACCCGTTACACCGGCTATGTGGGCAACCAGGTGGTGACCACCCCCGCCAAGCTGCGTAAGACTCATCCTGAGATGATTGTGGAGCTCGCCGTTAAGGGCATGATTCCCCACACCCGCCAGGGCCGCGCCCAGGGTGGCCGTCTCAAGGTTTATGTTGGCGCTGAGCACCCCCACACCGCTCAGACTCCGGAAGCTGTAACCATCGCCTAATTTTATTCTGACTATGTCTACTACTCCCTACAACGCTACTGGTCGTCGCAAGGAAGCCATTGCTCACGCCTGGCTTACCCCCGCCGAGGAAGGCAAGTCCGGTAAGATCACCATCAACCGTCGCTCCTTTGAGGAGTACCTGCCCACCGACGCTCTCCAGAACGCTGTGCTGCAGCCCTTCTATGCTACCAACACCATGAAGAAGTTCGACGTTCGCGTCGTTTGCCGTGGTGGTGGTGTGCATGGCCAGACGGGTGCTATCTCCCTGGCTATCGCTCGCTCCCTGGTCATGATCGACGAGGAGTACCGCTCCGCTCTCCGTGAGCAGGGCCTGCTTACCCGCGACTCCCGCATGAAGGAACGCAAGAAGGCTGGTCGCCCCGGCGCCCGCAAGCGTTTCCAGTTCAGCAAGCGCTAAAGCAACTACTGGTTTTGGCTTTCAAAAGTGCCTTTCCCACTTGGGGAGGGCACTTTTTTTGATTGCAGATTTCAGAATGAAGAACGCAGAATAAGAAGTGTGCGTGCGGCGCCCTCCGCGCCGGAAAAAACAAAATCACCTGAGGGTATTCAGGTGATTTTCATTATGCACTATTCCTTATTCTCTCCCCTCATCGGGTGAGCAGGTTGCGCTGCCAGTTCATGAGGGCGGCCAGGCCTTTGTCCTCGTTGGTGGCAATGCATTCAATCTGGCTGCGGGTGGCAATGAGGGAAGGCTCAAGGGCCAGTTCCTCGGCAATGGTGTTGCGGCGGGCAGACCAGCGGTCTACGCGTTCATCAAAGAGCGCATCGGTCTCGTGGTGGGTGCGCTTGAGAAGTTCGGGGTAGTCTTCCTCGTCCATGAGGTGGAAATGCTCCACCGCCTTGCGGAAGCGGGCGGCGCGGTGGTGGTGCATGCTGTTGAGCGGGAATGCGGGGCGGAATTCCTGCAGGGCATTGCTCCAGCGCAGGAGGTCATTGTTGCCGCAAATCATGAAAGCGGGGCGATCCACGGAGGCTGCTTCGTTATCGCGCCAGAGCCAGAGGGCACGCAGAGCGGCCAGGCCGCGGCGGTTCAGCTTGCCGCTGCCCTTGATGCGCCAGGGATCCTGGCCGGTGGCGGCATGGCGTTCGCGGCCGTGTTCCAGATTGTGGGCGCAGCTCTCCAGGAACCAGTCGTAACGGCCTGCCTGTTTGAGTTCGGCCACCAGCTTATCTGCCATCTCGAGCATGTATTTCACATCGCCCTGGGCATATTCCTTCATGTCATCCGGCATGGGGCGGATTCCCCAGTTGGCGCGTTGGTTCTTCTTGCTGAGCACCACGCCGTAGTAATGCTCCACCAGAGCCGCCAGGCCGAACTGCTGGAACCCCAGCAGCCGCGCCGCAATCTGGGTGTCCAGAATCATGTGCGGAAGCACCCCGTAGGCATTCTGCAGCAGGCTCATGTCGTAATCCGCGCCGTGCATCCACACATCGGTTTCCTGCAGCCACAGGGTGAAAAGTTTCATGTCCTCAATAGCCAGCGGGTCGATGATGACCACGCCTTCCGCATCGGCATACTGAATAAGGCAGAGCTTTTCGCGGTGGCGGTGCAGGCTGTCGGCTTCCAGATCGAGCACTGTGCGCCCCTGCGGCTGGGCAGCAGCGCGCAGTTTCCATTGGTACAACGCTTCAGAATCCGTAATCATGAATGCGCGGCATGCTACCATATAGACCGCCGGAATGCAAGCCGATAATGCCTCATCGTACAGATGCTGATGAGCCTGAAAATCCGGGAACCCGCATGACGACGCGGTTTTTGCGTGCTGCGCCCTCTGAATAATTTTGTAATACTGACACAGGGCCCTTGCGCAGGAACGGATTGAGCTTGCCCAATGGGGGGAGTAGGAGTATAATGCCGCGCGTTATGAAACAGTACGCCTCACAGCTTCTGCGTTACCCCGAGATGGGGATTTCCCTGGATCTTTCTAAACTGCCGCTCACGCCGGAATTCCTGGCAGAGATGAAGCCGCTCATCGACCGTGCCTACACGGATATTGCGGCTCTGGAGAGCGGCGTGATTGCTAACCCCGATGAGAACCGCATGGTGGGCCACTACTGGCTGCGCAACAGCGCCATTGCCCCCACCGAGGAGCTGCGCGCCAAGATTGACGGCCCGCTGGCTGACCTGAAGGCTTTCGCTGCTGAGGTGCTCAGCGGCAGCATTCTTGCCCCGAATGGCAAGAAGTACACCACCTGCCTGGTCATCGGCATTGGTGGTTCTGCCCTGGGCCCGGAGCTGGTGGCCGATGCGCTGCCCGCAGAAGGGCTCAACATGGCTTTCCTTGACAACACCGACCCGGACGGCATGTACAAGGTGCTGGATACCCTGCCACTGAGCGAGACGCTGGCTGTGGTGATTTCCAAGAGCGGTGGCACCCCCGAAACTCGCAATGGCATGGTCTGCGCCCAGCAGTATTTTGCTGACAAGGGCCTGTGCTTTGCCAAGCAGGCCGTGGCCGTGACCGGCGTGGACTCCACGCTGGACAAGGTGGCCGTGAGCGAGGGCTGGGTGAAGCGTTTTCCCATGGAAGACTGGGTGGGCGGCCGCACCTCTGAGACCTCTGTGGTGGGTCTGGTTCCCGCAGCTCTGCAGGGCGTGGATATTGACAGCCTGCTGGCTGGCGCCGCCGCCATGGATGCCCACACCCGCGTGGCTGATACTGCCACCAACATGGCCATGAAGCTGGCTCTGGCCTGGTATGAGGCCGGTGAGGGCAAGGGTAAGAAGGATATGGTGGTGCTGCCGTACAAGGACAGCCTGGTGCTTTTCTCCAAGTACCTGCAGCAGCTCATCATGGAATCCCTGGGCAAGGAGCTCGACCTGGACGGCAACACCGTGAACCAGGGCATCTCCGTGTACGGTAACAAGGGCTCTACCGACCAGCACGCCTATGTGCAGCAGCTGCGCGATGGTATCAACAACTTCTTCGTGACCTTTATTGAAGTGCGTCAGGCTCCCACCGACACCGTGAAGGTGGAGGACAGCTTCACCGCCGGTGACTACCTGCAGGGTTTCCTGCGCGGCACCCGCAAGGCTCTTTCCGAGAGCGGCCGCAAGAGCATCACCATCTCCATCCCCGTGGTGAATGCCTACACGCTGGGCATGCTTATTGCCCTGTTCGAGCGCACGGTGAGCTTCTATGCCAGCCTGATTCACATCAACGCCTACCACCAGCCCGGTGTGCAGGCCGGTAAGCTGGCTGCCAACGTATTCCTGAAGCTTCTGGCTGCTGCAGAGGGCGCCCTCTCTGCCACGCCCGCCACCGCCGGCGAGATTGCTGCCAGGCTCGGCACGGATGAGGAGGATACCTACCACGCCCTGGTGCATATTGCCGAAAGCGGCAAGGCCACCTGGAGCCTGGCAGAGTGCCCCTGCGGTGATTCCTTTGCCGCGAAGAATGCT
>JAGBZE010000208.1 GCA_017628435.1 Akkermansia sp. | reverse complement strand
TTTCCTTTAGGATTTTGACATGGTTCGACTGCTCCATACCGCCAAAGATGCCGCACTCGAGATCGTCGACATTAGGATTGTTGTACTCAATAATACCCTTACCGAGTTTGAATCCACTGTACAGATTTACCAGAACGTCACCATAAATCTGGGCTAGATCATTTCCTTCATCCCATCCCTTACCAGGGGCCTCAACCTTGTTTGCCGTACCACTGATAAGATCAAGAACGACATCACCTTTCACCACACCTGCATTCGAGCCTCCCACCAGTATGGAAGTAACATTGGCCGAGCCTTCCATGCGCACATAGATATCGCCCGTGACAACACCATGATCTGTTCCTCCGAAAACACGCAAGTCCGGTCCACCAATAGTCCCACCGGTCAACACCATTTCTACGGCACGAGGACGCTCCTTTCCCTCTACCTTCTGTGTACCTATAATGTTGGCGTAAAAGCCGCCGGCAAAGATTTCCCCAACTGTTCCACCATCTACATAAACATGTGCGGTGCCGGTCTGCGTCAAATACGGCACATTGCGCCACAGAGTTTCATCATACACCCAGACGGTCCAATCAACGTATCCATTTTCGAATCCCCACAACCGCTTCGTAACGTAACCATAATTATCATACACCAGCTGCCCGTGCCAGCCACCGCACGAACCACCGAAAATATTATAAATATGGCCCGACTTCACCGTCACAAAACTCTCAGCGTCCTGATTACACCAGCGGGAACCACCAATGATGTACTCCTTAGCATAGTCTGTCTCGGGGATGCCATCGACATGAATTTTGTCATTTGTGACTTTTGAGTCCACCAGAATATGGGTGGCAGCAGTCTGCGGTGTTGTCACAGAAGACCCCGGAGAGTCAGAAGTCCCCGGATCTATTTTATTATTGGTCAAACCGCCGATAATGGTCCTAACGCCGGAGCTGTCATATATCCACACCTCATGGTCAGCAGCAGCAGCCTCACTCTCCGCAATGTTACCACCAACGACAAGGTCACCTTTTGCATCAGAGGTCAGAGTCACCACGATAGCCTTCCCATCATTAACCCTCTTAGCATTAGTCTCATTCACGATGGAACCATACTTGAAATAGGTGGCATCGTGACTTTGTTTGGTGGCATCGACAACGATACCCCAGGCCAGCGAAACATACTTGGCATCGCCACCGATACCCGAGGCCTGCGTAAACGTGTCGGTTGCTGTGCTTTCATACCGACGGGAGAAAGCCGGGGCATTTTTGGTCTTGCCCCAGCGCTCATCCCACTGAGGCATACTGACCGTGCCATCATAGATACTCAGCGTAATGGAGCCGTTCCTGTTATCCGTGAATTTTACCCCGTCTTTATCCTTCAGACCACTCCCCAGATTTACACCGTTGATGGAAAAATTATCGGCTGAAAGCGCCGGCGCATACAAGACACCACCATTTGTTGAGCTGATAAACTCATAAACGTATTCAGTATTGCCATACGTATCAACTCGAGTATCATAGTTTATCTTACCTATTTCAATAATAGTTAAATTTTCATTGTCAATATCAGTTACAATGTCCAGCGTAACAGTGCCTTTATTGGTGAGCGCACTATCAAACGTAAGATTTTTTCCGGAAAGAATGTAGGAACCGGATGCATCTACCTTCACTCCCGAACCTATGGTCACCCCCGTCAAGGTCGTCGCGGTTGAAGAAGAAGTCAATGTAACATCAGACAACGTCACGTTACCCGCCGCCGCAAAATCTTTAAGAATGAGATATTGCAGTTCTGCATTTCCCTGAACCAGCAAATTGCTTGCGTTGATTTCTGCGGCCTTGATGTCGTCTTCGATGGCGGCGTTATATACATCCTTCGTACCTCTGATACCGGCAGCATCCATCGTTACACCGCGGAGCAAGGCATCCTCACCAATAGCAGATACACTGAACGCCTCATCATCTTTCTTTGCAAACATGGTCAGCCCACCGGAGCCGTACTTGAGCTGAAGATTGGCATCCTTTTCCACGGTCACCGTACCCTTCACCGCAAGACCTTTGCCCAGAATCAGGCTGCCGGCCTGAATATCCACATTCCCCAGAGCGGTGCCCTCGGTGGCATTGTTCGCCAGGCCCAGTGTTACATCAGCCTTACCAAGCTTGTGAATCCGGGTACCTGCAGCCAGACCGCCACCATCGGAATCAAGCTGATAGGCGGTTGTATCCGCCGTGAAATAAACGTTCCCAGGGGAAACCTCATCCTTCACCTTGACCGTCTCCGTCGACTGGGTTTGGCCATCGGTCGTCAGGTCGCCGAAAATAGCCGCAGTATACTTCACACCTTCCCCTTGCTGATATTCGTCCCCACTCCAGTTACCGCCATTGCCGGTCAGAGTCCAATTCTCAGAGTATGAACCATCCCATACGTTGCCCATCATGGTGTGGATGTAGAGCAAATTACCATCAAGGACAACCTTATACTGAGAGACATCCAGCTTAACATCATTATTATGCGTCACGTTGAAGCTGAGATTGTCTATGGATGATACCCCGGTCATGATGTTGTAGGTTTGCATCGACTGCAACTCCTGAGAGAAGTTGAGATTCAGCACTACATTATCCAACTTGAGGGAATTATCGTTAACATTCAGCACCGCATCCTTGGAGGAGGCAGCATCCGTGCCGACAATGGAGGAAATGGAAAGAGACGAACCGCTCTTGAAGGTAAGCGCGTTGAGATTGACCGCACCGGGGGCGTTCAGGGCCAGGGTACCACCGAACTCCAGGACTACACCACTGGCATTCGACAGGGCTTCTGTATTCAGCAGGGTCAGAGTAGAGCCGTCATACACTGTTACTTTGCCCTTAAAGCCGGTATTAGCGCCGTAAAGCACTACTGTGCCCGGAACGTTCTCCGTTTCACTATCCGAGTTGCCCAGCACAATATCACCGCTGCCGGAGATGGAACCAGATATCTCCAGAGAACTGTTTGCCGAGGCAGAGTTCAGGGTGATAGTTTGCCCTGCCGCCACGGTCAGATTGGCATCAATACTGTTGCCGGTGTTCTCATAGTTCACGCAAAGACTGTCGTCTCGAAGTTTCAGGCCACCCCCATCAGCCGCACCCGTGATGGAAGAAGCGCCGGAGAGGGATATTGCATTCCCGGCAGACAAGGTCTGGGTCGTTGAGCCGATATCCAGACGGGCGCCATTCTTCAGTTCAACAGCACCGGAACCGTCTGCCATGATATCATCCGCACCTGCGCCCAGTTTCAGCTTGGCTTTATCCAGAATCAACTTACCATGCACCGCGCCGGTAGCATCCTTCACGGTCAGCGAGCCGGATGTTACCTCCAGGGTTCCCAGAGCCTGCATCTTCGTCACCGTGGCGGAGCTGGAGTTCGTCACTTCGATAGCCAGATCCGTGTAGTTAAAGTCCCCGGAATTATCCGCCATACCGAAAATCTGCAGATCTTCAACGGTACAGCCGGAATCGAACTTCAGCTTGGCCGCATCACTCTTCACATACACGCTGTGGCGGTCATTATAAGTGACGCCGGGAGCATCCAGCACCAGCGTGCCGGTCAAATCAATCACCGGGAATTTGGAGGATGACACGGCCACCGAATCAGACGAGGTCTGCACATGCACAGTGGCCCCCTCACCGACGGTGAGTTTATCTACCTGAAGTCTGCTGAAATATACATCATTCTTCTGCGTATTAACGGTCAGGTCTCCGGCGGTTACCGTGCCGGTATAGCGCTGTTCCGCAGTGCCGCCGATAGTGATGGAACCGAGTTTATTCTCTGTGATAGTAGTAGTAGTCAGATTACCGGATACGGATGCGGAGCCTCCATTCACCACAAGCTCCATCTCTTTCGCCGTCACATTGCCGGTGATGGTGAGATTGCCGGAGAGCACATTCAGGTCGCCGCCCACAGTCATATCACCGCCAATAGTAGTGGTGAGGTTGCTGAACACGGCATCCTTAACAATGGTCGCCCCGCCCAGCAGCGCAACACTGTCGGCGTATTCAGCCCTTTCCCGGTCACCCGTTGTCAGGTTGCCCTGCACGACAAGATGGTCGTTAAAGGTAACGGTACCGGATTCGTGCGTAAACTTTGCATCACCCAGCACAGCCACACGGGCACCGCTGAAGCTGTAGCCGCCGTCTGTCACGTACAGATCCGCTACTACCATATCCTGAGCAACAGAAATCGCCCGGGCATCCCTAGCAGCATCCTTACCGAAAATGACGTTAGAAAGAGCGGTGAACTCCTCATACACAGCCCCGCCTGCAGTGCTGCTCCAGTTTTTGGAACTGACGCTCCACATGTTATCGGCAGCCCCATTCCAGTACAGGTTACCATTGTGATCATCGGAAAGCACAATGACACCTTTCCTCTCGGATAAAGCCACCGCGGCACTGTTCACCTTCACGCCACTGTAAACAAAGTGCACATTATACGCATTCCAGCCCTCCAGGGTGCCGCCGTCTTCGATGACAAAGAGAGTCTTCTCATCCATGGAGACACCGCGCAGGTCAAAGGTAAGGTTCTTCAGAGTCAGAGTACCACCGGCGGCCACACTCATATCACTCGTGGCCTGAGTCTTCTCAAAGGTGATATAGCCCGTGAGCTCGCTCTGCCCGGCAAAGGTGATATTATGCAGGGTAGCATATTCCGTGGATGTACCGGCATAGAGGGTCACATCGGTCAGAATGCCGGGATTGGTACCATCGGCCGAGGTGATAAGGTTGTGCACGGTTACATAGTCTTTCGAGACGGGGCGGTAAAGCTCACCGGTCACCACCATCTGCACATTTTCCAGGCGTCCTCCAGCCAGGCTCCCGCCCACGACACGGTTGGCGCCTACGTCCAGAATCTCATCCTGGGCGAGTTCAACCACCCCGCCGTGCACCGGCGAATCCGGAGATTCCGGGGCATCTGCTTCTCCTTCGTTCTGGACAGCATATGCCGCAGAGCGCATGGAGAAGGAGCGCATCATCATCATCGCCGGGGCTGCGGCCTCTGACTCAGATTCATCGTCAGCGAGGAAATCGTCATCCTCCTCTTTCTCCTTCTCGTCGTTATCCTCCTCCTCGAGCGAAGGGGGAGCTGTTGCCAGGAAATCGGTAACAGCCTCGGGAACATCATTCAGGCCATGCACAATAATCGGCTCTTTCTTCTCCTGTAAAAGCACAGGCTGAGCCGGCATCTGTGTGTTTCCGCTGCCCTCGGTTGTCTCCACCTGCTGCGGTGCCTGGCGATAATACGCACCGCCACCCACACCCATGCCCCAGGGGGCGCGATACCCCACCAGAGAGTGAGTCATAATCTGCCCGCGGCGGGTCTTGAACAAGGCATCGCGATACGCGTCCATACTATCCGTCTGGTGCTGCAGCCCCGCAGCAAAACGCTGCATCAGCTCATCATTCAAGCCCGAAGAAACAGTAGAAAAGCCGTAGCCCTTCTGCCGCAGCTGAGCAGCCAGCCGGCGGAGGAGCTCCTGCCCGGCTTCGCTCTCCAGGCGGTCATCATCCTCCAGCAAGGCCTCCAGCAGCCACTGTCTTTCTTCCTCCGTCAGCTCCTGTTCCTCACCCTCAGAAGCCATGCGGCGGAGCATATCCTCCAGCTTGCAAGAGCCGGACAACCACCCACCACTCAACCAGCTTCTGCTGTACACCTGAGTCCAGGCCTCCTCATAGGCCACAAGCGGGTCCTTACCCTCTTCACGCAGCTGGCGAGCCAGCTCCAGGGCCTCCCTACGCAAGGCAGCCTGACGGGCTATGCGAGCCTCCATGATGGCAGGATTCTGCTTCAGCTCGGCAAGCGTCTCCTCTGCATAAACTTCTTCAAAGCGCTCACCCTTTTCACCCGAAACCCGGATAACCCGAGTTGCCTTCTCAGGCGCAGCCTCCGGCATCACCCAATGGTAACGCAACAATTCTTCATCTGCCACAGCTACGCCAGCACCAAAAGCCGCCAGGAAATACGGCAGCCAGGTACGGCTCGCACCAGGCTTTCTGATGCGGAAATGCACTGATGATGAGAGGATGGGCATGTTGAAAAATTGTTTTTTCACCTGTTCGCGCGGGTGCGGTTATTATACTCCTATATCTGCCATTTTCAAGCCTATTCATTAGTTTGTATAACGTTTTAGTTTGTTTTAAAACACACAATATATAGCCCCATAAGCACATTACGTCTATATATTGGGGGGGGTAACACCTATTTTTCATCGTAACGCATTATATCTACAGGCATTACAAGAAACCCAACATTACACAGGAAGCATGACAAACAATTTTTCGTACAAACCAGAGAGAGCACCTCCTTTCCA
>JAGBZE010000207.1 GCA_017628435.1 Akkermansia sp. | reverse complement strand
CTGCCCGTTGTCTGGGGCGATGAATTTGTCTGCGGGAATACGAGCTGCTTCAAGGGCTTTGGTGAGGTCATTCAGTGTTTCCTGGTAGCCTTCGTTGGCGAGTTGCCAGGTGCCGAAATGGCAGGCTATGGCCTGGCGGGGTTGCAGAGTCTGGAAGGCCTCCACTGCCTCGGCGGGGGAGATGTGGCCATTGCGAATCCAGTCCGGCTTGTAGGCACCGATGGGGAGCAGGGCTACATCCGGTGCGCCGAGGTGGGCGCGTATATCAGCAAAGCAGTTTGATTTAGCGGAATCGCCCACATAGTAGATGGAAGGGCCCTCGGTAGACTTCAGATAAAATCCGCACCAGAGCGAGCGGTTGCGCGTGTAGGTCTTGCGGTAGCGGTTGCTCCAGTGTCTGGCGGGGGTGAGGGTGATGCTCAGGTTGCCATGCTGCACGCTTTCCCACCAGTCAGCCTCGATGACGTTTACTTCCTCACTACAGTGGTATTTTACCAGGTTTCCAAGTCCCAGCGGCACAATGAAGAGCGGATTGTGCTCTGCCGCCAGTCGTTTTACCGTGTCGGCGTCAAAATGGTCATAGTGGTCGTGGGAGAGCAGGCAGATATCGATTTTCGGCAGCTTTTCCCAGGCGATGCCCACCGGGCGGCAGCGCTTAGGGCCGAAACCCTGCACCGGGCTGGTGTAGTCGCTCCATACCGGGTCAGTCAGGATGTTGAGCCCCGCTGTGCGGATGAGCATGGTCGAGTGATTCACCATGGTGACCTCCCAATCCCGGCCATCCACCTGGCTGGCGAGTTCCGGCTGGTGGGGCAGGGTGCTCACCGTGGGGTAATCGCCCTTGGTGTGGCGTTCGCGGAGCCACTGGAGCAGGTTGCTGGTCTTGTACAGCGTGCTGGGCTCCGGGTTGTAGAAGAAGGTGCCGTCGAAATGGTCTGTCACCGGCCCATCCCATTCGCCACCGCGGCAGAGCCAGCTGGGCATCAGGAAATCACTCGCCATCAGCAGGGTGCCCACCCCAGCCAGAATGGCAGAAATAATGGCGAGTGTTCTGCGGCGGCTCATGATTCGAAGCGGTGCTGGATGAGTACGTTGAAGTGGTCTCCTGCGCCGGGGACAGCAATCAGGTGGCGGTCTGCGGCGCTGTTGGGGTCCGCCAGGTCTTTCAGATAATCATGCTGGCTCATGTACTGCACGCGGTCGCCTATGCAGTTTTCTGCCAGGTTGCGCAGGTCGGTGAAATTGACATCTGCTGTGATATCGCATTTCCCGGCCAGGGCCGGGAGTTCTTCGGCATTTACCAGCTGGTGGGTCTTGTAGCCACGCAGGGTGCCAGCCGGTCGGCGGTGGTAGAGGGTTTCGTTCAGTTCGCCGTAGTCGATGGTGACCATAGTGCCGCATTTCCAGAGCGGTTGCCAGGCGGCGTACCATTTGTGGTAGCTTTCCTGCACTTCCACAATCTGCCCCTCGTAGGCCCAGCGGCTGAATACGGCAGATTCCGGCAGTGGGCGTTCTTTCACCGCACGGATAATATGACCGTGGTACACGGAAAGCCCCAGCTCCTGCCATTTGCCATCCTGGAATACAAACTGGCGGGCCGGGAAAGCATCTGGCAGTTCATTGGAAAAGATGAACGCGCGCCCCCCTGCGTGCTTGATGGCTTTTTCGATGGTATCGTACACGCGCACGAAGTTCCCCCCCACCATGAGCTGTAAATCGCGCAAGGCTTTGGAGCGGTCCACCATGTAGTAGCGCACGCGCAGCCGGTTGAAGAAACCCAGTGAGCGGGCCATGCTCACGGCCATATCGCCGTTGCCACCGCCGATTTCGATGATGGGTAACCTGCGGTTGAAGGCCTGGCAGCTTTGTTTCCACTGCTGCACCAGTCGGCGGGCCAGCAGGTCGCTCATGGTGGCGGTGGTGGAGAAATCGCCTCGGAAGCCGATATCGGTGATATTGGTGTTGTAGTAACCGCCATCCTGGTCATAGAGCGCCAGTTCCATGAATTCTTCCATGGAAATCCAGTTGCCGTGGGCCAGGATATGCGGTGCCAGGTTCATGGGCGGCTTCAGAGGGAAAGCTCCAGCATACGCTCCAGCGGGGCAGCGGCGCGCAGGCGCAGCTCCTCCGGCACGCGCACCTCGGGTGCCATGTCGCGCAGGCAGTTGCGCAGTTTCTCCAGTGTGTTGAGCTTCATGTATTCACACTCGGCGCAGGAGCAGGTGCCCATGTTCATGGGGATGAACTCCTTGCCCGGCACCAGCTTGCGCAGGCGGTGCAGAATGCCGGTCTCCGTTACGATGATGAACTTGCTGCACTCGCTCTCGCGGCAGTAGGGAATCATCTTTTCGGTGGAGCAGATGTGGTCAGCCAGCAGTCGGATGGGTTCCTGGCATTCCGGGTGGCACACCACCAGAGCATCCGGGTGCTGGGCCTTGGTGGCCAGCAGCTGGTCGCGGGTGAAGCGTTCGTGCACATGGCAGGAGCCGTTCCACATGGTCATGGCGCGGCCGGTCTGCAGGGAAGTCCAGGCGCCAAGGTTGCGATCCGGCACAAAAAGGATGGGTCGGTCGGCGGGGGCGGTCTCGATGATGCGCTGGGAGTTGCCGCTGGTCACGATGACATCTGCCAGAGCCTTCACGCCGATGGAGCAGTTCACATAGGCTACTACGTAGTAATTCTTATCCTTGTTCTCCTTCAGGAAAGCGGCCAGCTCCTCGGCTGGGCAGGAGGCCTCCAGCGAACAGGCGGCGTTCGTATCCGGCAGCAGTACGGTGCGAGTCGGGTTCAGGATGCAGGCGGTTTCGGCCATGAAATGCACGCCGCAGAACACAATGACATCGCACTCTGCCTCCTGGGCCTTGCGGGCCAGGGCCAGGGAATCGCCCACAAAGTCGGCCAGGTCCTGGATTTCCGGGCGCTGGTAGCTGTGAGCCAGAATGACGGCGTTGCGTTCCTGCTTGAGACGCTTGATTTCGTCGATGAGGGTTTCGTTGGTCATGGCGTATCAGTTTTTCTTATCGCGGGTCATGTATTTCATGAGGGCATAGAGCGCGGCCACCATGACAATGGCCAGCACCACCAGGTGAGATTCATCCTTCACGGCATGCACCAGATCCTCCGGGCTCTTCATGATATCCGGGTGGTCATTGCCCACCTTATCACCGAACCATGCCAGCACCCAGCACCAGATGGCAGAGCCGGTGATAGTGGCCAGGCTGAACATGGTGAAGTTCATCTTGACCAGACCTGCGGGAATGGAAATGAGGTGGCGGATAACTGGCAGGAAGCGGGCATAGTAGATG
>JAGBZE010000016.1 GCA_017628435.1 Akkermansia sp. | reverse complement strand
GTTCACAGGTCTCACCATCATTGACATCGGTTCCGGCGGCATCAAACCCTGCGTCTCCGCCTTCGTGGGCGACCAGGTGCCCGATGAGGAAAAGAACGGGCCCACCATGACCCGCCTCTATGCCGCCTTCTACTGGTCCATCAACCTGGGCTCCTTCTTCTCCTTCCTAGTCATTCCCTGGGTGCGCCAGACCTGGGGCTACAGCTGGGCATTCGCCATACCGGGTATCTTCATGGGGCTGGCCACGCTCATCTTCTGGCTGGGCCGCAAGCAGTACAAGCACATTCCTCCCACACAGCCCACCTTCCTGCCCGCCCTGCTCTGCCGCATCTTCGCCGGATTCGAGACTGCCGCTGATCGATTCGGTGCCGCCGCCGTCCGCACCGCCACCAATACCGCCCTCAGAATTGCCACCTTCATTGTACTGGCGCCCATTGTCATCCTGCTGGCATACTGGGCGCAAAGCGGCGGCGAGCAACTGGCAACCCTCAGCGGAGCCGGCACCACCACAGCCTCTCTCTGCGGGCTGGCAGGCCTGCTGCTCTACATCGCCGCCATCATTGCGGCGGCGCTCAAGCTGGCAGAGACCTTCGGGGCTCACGGCTTCATGGGGGTGCTGGGTACACGCCTGTACTGCGGGCGGGCACTGACAGCGGAGCGTTATACGGAAGCCGACCGCCGCTCCACGCGCAATCTGCTGCGTGTACTGGCCGTATTCGCCATGATTATTCCCTTCTGGAGTCTGTTTGACCAGACGATGTCAAGCTGGGTGATTCAGGGCAAGGATATGACGCCTCTGTATTTCAAGAGCATCAACTTCCGTTTCGGTGCAGAAGAAATCCAGAGCATCAACCCGCTGATGGTGATGATACTCGTACCGCTGGTCACCTTGTGTGTGTACCCCTACATCGGCAAATGGAGCAGCCCGCTCAAGCGCATGGGTATCGGTATCGTACTGGCCGGCATTTCCTACGGAAGCGTTGCCTGGCTGCAAACCCGACTCGATGCCGGAGAATCTCTCAGCATCCTCTGGCAGAGCATCCCCTACCTCCTCATCACCATTTCAGAAATTCTGGTGAGCACCACGGGGCTGGAATACGCCTATACAGCTGCCGGTAAAAGCCTCAAGAGCATCGTTTCAAGCTTCTGGTTCCTCACCAGCACGCTGGGTAATTTCCTCGTTATCTACATGACCAGCCTCGTCTCCGACCCGGCTTCTACCTCCACTTTCCTCATCTATGGAGCCATGTCCGTCGCTATCGGTATCCTCTTCATCATTGTTACCACTCGTCCCGGTTTTCAGGCCGAGCCGGAAGAGGACTAACGCGCTCCATCCTTCGTATTTCCCCCGGGCCGCTCCCTCTCGGAGCGGCCTTTTTTTGCCGTTTCTTCTTCAAACTCGTCCGCAAAATGTGGGCGATGCACACAAAAGTCGTCCGCGAAATGTGAATTAGTATTGTCATTAAACACATTACAAAAATCCCCTAACAGAGACTCAAAAGCCTCTGCCAATATCCAGGCAAAAAAGGAGTCGCGGCGCCTCAGCAAGCGAGCTGAGGCAGGCGGAAAAAGGCGCAGGCGTTGCGGGTAGTGGCAGCGGCTATTTCTTCCGGCTGCACACCACGGAGCTCTGCAATCTTATCCACCACAAATCGGGTACGTCCGGGGATATTGAGCTTACCACGGAAGGGTTCGGGGGAGAGATAAGGCGAATCCGTCTCCACCATAAAGCGGTCAAGCGGGCACCAGGCAGCCACAGCCTGAACATCCTCCGTCTTTTTGAAAGTCAGCAGACCGGTGAATGAAATCATGCCGTTGAGCTCAGAGAATACCAGCTCAGCCTGAGCCTGAGAACCGATGAAGCAATGGAACACCGGGCGAACCGTCGGGAACTGCCGGGCGATGGCCATGGCGTCATCAAAGCACGCCGAACCAGCCCCCACTTTATCACGCGTGTGCAGAGAGATATTGAGTCCCAGCTCCGCAGCCAGGGCATAGTGCTGCTCCAGGAGCTCCCACTGGCGGGCGCGAAAATCGCGCTCACTCCACCCTTCCGGCGCATCCCAATAGTAATCAAGCCCGGTCTCACCGATGGCGGCCAGGCGGTGCGTGCGGCACAGTTCGGTCATACGCTCCATGGCATCGGCATCCGCTTCATGCGCGTCACTGGGATGTACCGCCAGACAAGCCGACACGAAATCCGGCATCTGCTCCGCCAGCGCCAGGTGCTTCTCCCAATCCCACGGATTAGTGCCCTGCGTGATGCAATGCCCTACCCCCAACTCCAGCGATTCGGCTTTCACCTGCTCCATGGGCGGGTACTTGGGCGAGACGAGATGGCAGTGCGTGTCGATAATCATGGGCAGGTTGTACTGCATCATCCGGCAAAAGTCAAGCACAGACCTTGCGTCGCGCGTTTCCGGAATGCCGGAATCCGCACTTGCCATAACAGGCAGAATATGCTTAGATGTAACACGACCTGCGCGGTCATCAACGCGCGGGAGAACACCCGGGAGGCGGTGAGGATACCGCAGGAAATAGATGGGAAAGACGGTGAGAATCCGTCGCTGTGCCGCAACCGTATGGAGGTCCCCTGGACAAAGGGAACCGCTGAGTCGGAATGCCAGCCCGGGGAGTTCGCCTGACCTATGGGGCGGCGATGCACCGCCCCGTGTCCCGGCCGATAAACATGATACACCGACACTACGCACCCCGCATGGGTGCCATCCGCACCGTTGTGCCTGTCCTATTGCTGGCAGGCGTCAGTCCCGCCTCCACAGCGGCGGAAGAAGTGAGCACAGAGCTGCCCGCTATCACCGTTTCAGCCCACGCAATCAATGCCATCGCGCATGATTCCACCGGTGTTTCCGTCACCGTGCTGGATATTGATGAGCTGAAGCAGGAAGGCATTTACAATACCGCAGAAGCCATGACCACCGTTCCCGGCGTCTACAGCCTGAGTGGCGGCGGCGAAAACCAGCGCGGCAATATCTGCAACATCGTCATCCGCGGTCTGAGCAGCGGAGACAGCTACATGCCCATGATGGACGGCATGCGGCTCTCCGGTATCTCCGGCAGCGGGATTCAGGGCAATAACGTGATGGCGCGCACGAATCTCTTTGATCTGGGCACCATGGAAATCCTGCGCGGAGCACAGGGTGCCACGCACGGCGGCTCATCCATGGCGGGTGTCATCTACATGGAAACACCACGCGGCAGTGCAGAAAAACCGGAGGTCTCACTCTTCAACGAAGCAGGCAGCCACGACTCCTACACCGGCAATGTCACCACACAGGGCGAACAGGACAACCTCGCATGGTTCCTTTCCTCTACCTATGAGCATACC
>JAGBZE010000206.1 GCA_017628435.1 Akkermansia sp. | reverse complement strand
CAATGAAATTACACGGGCAAAGCCCGTGTATGAAATCCGCCTGGTAGGCGTATGAAAGCGCGACGTCGCCGCGCATGAAATACCGCCTTCGTCGGTACGAAGGCGGTGCGTTACGCCGCATGCTTCACCTCGCCAGTTCGGCTTTGATGAAGGGGGCGGTGGGGGATTTGGCGCGGGAGAGCTGGCACAATGCTCATATCGTACCTATTTTCCACCATTTATTCTATCTCTCTCATTTTAGATGGATTAGCAAGTCTTTTGCACATAATCGGCAGGAACTTCGAGTAAAAATTGCACATAATCGGCAGGAACTTTGGACAAAAATTGCACATAATCGGCAGGAACTTCGGGCAAAAATTGCACATAATCGGCAGGAACTTCGGGCAAAATTTGCACATAATCGGCAGGAAAGGAGCCTTATCCGGTTTCATGTCCTTGGTTCTTTTTATGCAAATTTAAGATAGAATCTTGAATTTGCATAGTCCCAGACAGACTGATAGAGCATTAGCGAAAAGCAGCGGGCGCACTTGCACTACTACCCAATCCATTGCTCGCCAGGACTGAAGTCCTGCGCTCCGACAAGAAAAAGAGGCCGGGGATTGCTCCCCGGCCGTGTGATTTTCTGGTTTCTGGTACTGGGCTTTACAGCTCGCACTGGGCGAGGGTATCGCAGCAGCAGCAGAAGTTGCGGTCGCCGTAGGTGTTGTCCACGCGGGAGCAGCCGGGCCAGAACTTGTGCAGGAGCTGGCCGGGGGCCGGGTAGGCAGCCTCGCGGCGGGAGTAGGGGTGCGTCCACTCGTCTGCGATCACAGCCAGGGCGGTGTGCGGGGCGTTCACCATCACGTGGTCCTCGGCGGGCACCTTGCCCTCGGCCACGGCGGTCATTTCGCCGTGAATGCCAATCATGGCCTCGATGAAGCGGTCGAGCTCAGCCTTGCTTTCGGACTCAGTGGGCTCTACCATGAGAGTATCGTGCACCGGGAAGCTCATGGTGGGGGCGTGGAAGCCGTAGTCCATGAGGCGCTTGGCCATGTCGTCCACGGAGAGGTGGCTCTTGCCGAGCATGATGGTGGTATCCAGGATGCACTCGTGGGCCACCAGACCACCCTCGCCCGAGTACAGGGTCGGGAAGTAGTTCTCCAGACGCTTGGCGATGTAGTTGGCGTTCAGAATAGCCATCTGGGCGGAGAGCTTGAGGCCCTCGTGGCCCATCATGGCCAGCCACATCCAGGTGATGGGGCAGAGAGCGGCGGAGCCGTACTCGGCAGAGGAAACGGCAGCGGTCTTCTGCTCCTCGCCGGAGATGCAGTGATCCGGCAGGTAGGGGGTGAGGTGCTCGGCGCAGCAGATGGGGCCCACGCCGGGGCCGCCACCGCCGTGGGGCATGGCGAAGGACTTGTGCAGGTTCAGGTGGCACACGTCGGCGCCGATGGTGCCGGGGTTGGTGAGGCCAATCTGAGCATTCATGTTGGCGCCGTCCATGTAGACCTGACCGCCGTTCTCGTGGATGATGCGGCAGAGGTCGGCCACGCCGCTCTCGTACACACCGTGAGTGGAGGGATAGGTCACCATGAGGGCAGCGAGGTTATCGCGGTGCTTCTCAGCCTGGGCCTTGAGGTCTTCGGCATCGATGTTGCCCTTCTCGTCGCACTTGACCGGCACCACCTCGAAGCCAGCCATGGCGGCAGAGGCGGGGTTGGTGCCGTGGGCGGAGTTGGGAATCAGGCACACGTTGCGGTGCCCCTGCCCCTGAGCCACCTGGTAGCGGTGGATGGTGAGCAGACCGGCATATTCACCGGCAGCGCCGCTGTTGGGCTGCAGGGAAACGCCGTGGAAACCGGTAACGGTAGCGAGCCACTGCTTGAGCTGCTCGAGCATGGCGCGCATGCCCTGGCACTGGCCCTTCGGGGCGAAGGGATGCAGCGTGGCAACCTCCGGCCAGGTAATGGGCATCATGATAGCGGCGCAGTTGGCCTTCATGGTGCAGGAACCCAGCGGAATCATGGCTTCGTTCAGCGCCAGGTCCTTGGCCTCCAGGCGGTGGATGTAGCGCATCATCTCGGTCTCGGAGTGGAAGAGATTGAAGCACTTCTCGGTGCAGAAGCCGGTGGTGCGGTTGAAGGCGGCATCCCAGGTGGGGCCTTCGGGCATGCACTTGCAGCAGGGCTTCTCCATGCCGAGAGCCACGCACAGAGCCTTCACATCGCAGCTGGTGGTGGTTTCGTCGAAGGATACGGAGATGGTATCGGCATTCACCAGGCGGATGTTGTAGCCAGCCTCGAGAGCAGCGGCCACGAGCTCAGCAGCCTTGCCGGGGCAGCTCACCTGCACGGTGTCGAAGTAGTTTGCCACGGGCAGCGTGTAGCCAGCCTTGGCAGCGGCAGCGGCAAAGCCGGCAGCCAGCTTGTGGGCGGTAAGGGCCACCTGCTTCAGGCCCTCGGGGCCCTGGTACATGGCGTAGAAGGTGCTGAGCAGAGCGGTGAGCACCTGGGCGGTGCAGATGTTGGAGGTAGCCTTTTCGCGGCGGATGTGCTGCTCGCGGGTCTGGAGGGCGAGACGATATGCGGGCTTGCCGTCCTTATCCACGGAGAGGCCGATGTAACGGCCGGGCAGCTTGCGCTTGAGGGCATCTGT
>JAGBZE010000205.1 GCA_017628435.1 Akkermansia sp. | reverse complement strand
CCTGGTAATACATTCAGGTAAATCAGGTAGGGAAGAATAGAAAAGAGGAAACATGCTGAATTTTCGTTAATGAAGGAAAGCACGGATTCCAGCTTATCACCCTCAGCAGGTTGCGCGACTCCCATGCAGAGCAGCAGGATAAGTTCTATAAGCTCGAAGAATATGTAGACACCGATAAAGGGAGCAAGGCGTTGCCAATAATAACGCAGGACTTCTGTCATATGGCGTACAGAATAACATCTGCTGTCAGGTTGTACAAGAAAATAATAAAAAAAAGGAACGCCAGAGTGTGTCTGTCGTTCCTTTTCTTTTGGTTTTGTTTGATTAGGATTACATTGAGATGGCGAATGCAAGCTTGGCGGAAATAGTTTTTGCTATAGCCTGAAGCTGGTCATCGGAGATAGGTATGTTCGTCTTGATGACGGCGAGGGAATCGCCGCTTTTGTGGTCTGTGGGGGCTACAATATTCTCAATGTTGATACCTGCCAGGGAGAGAGCCTGGCCAATGGCCGCCACAACGCCGGGGCGGTCTGCGTAGCGCAGCACAATGGTGTTGCCGCCCAGTGTGGCATATAGATGGTCAAATTCGGCAATCCGGGAAACAACCGGGTTTCCATCCACCACGATACCACGTACGCTGCTGATAATTTGCTGTCCGTCTACTTCCATGTGGATGTCAATGGTCAGAGCATCATCATAGAGCTTGTCGTCCTTGGGTTCGCGAGCTTTGTACACAATGCCGTGCTCGCGGAAAGATGTTTCTGCGGCTGCCGGCATAAGCCCGTGTTCGGCTCCGGGAACTGCGCCTTGCAGAATCCATGGGGTGAACCACTTGCGGAAGGAACGCAGGTTGTTGTAGAAGGTACATTCAATCTTGCGGATAGGCTTGCATCCACCGGCCTGGTATGCCAGTTTGCCCAGCATGGCCGCCAGTTGAAGCTGGGCCGGGTGCAGGTCTACCGGACGTTCTGCGTTGATGACGCATGAGGTGTCGCCCTTGGTGAAGAAGTCAATCATCTGCTGAGCCGCACGCATGGCTGCGTTCTTGTTTGCCTCCTGGGTGTTGGCCCCCAGGTGCGGCAACAGCAGGTCGGCCACATCGGCGCTGGGCTGCATAGCTGCTGCATCCTTGGGATGCACGTCTGTGCAGTAGATGATGTTCTTGCCTGCGGCCTTGGCTGCGCGGATGGCATCTTCATCAACCACGCCGTAGCGCGAGCAGTTGATGAGCATAGCGCCATCCTTCATCTTGCCGATGAGTTCGGCATTGATGAGGTTGCGTGTGGCGGGACCGCCGGGAACATGCAGCGAGATGATGTCTGCTTCTGCGAATATTTCATCCATCTCCGTAGGTGTTGCACCGATATTCATGGCGCGCTGCTTAGAGAGGAAGTGGTCATAGCCCAGAACCTTGCATTCGAAGCCCTGCAGACGCTTGACGAGCAGTCGTCCGATGTTACCGAGGCCGAGAATGCCAACTGTCTTGTTGGTAAGTTCTCGGCCCATGTAATGCTTCTTGTTCCATTCGCCGGCGCGTGTGGTTACATCTGCCGGCACCACATATCGGTATGCTGCCAGAATCATGGCAATTACTTCCTCTGCCACAGCGTTGGAGTTGGCTCCGGGTGTGTTCATGACATCGATGTTCTTAGTACGGGCATACACATAATCGATGTTGTCGTAACCAGCGCCGGCGCGGATGACGCATTTGAGACCGGGCAGTGAGTCAATGATGGCGGGGGTAACTTTTTCAGAACGCACGATGATACCGGCAGCATCAAGGTTGGCGTTCACCAATTCCTCAATGGACACAGAATCGTCCTGCACTACATTGTAGCCAGCGGCAATCAAGGTCGCAGAGGCTGCTTTATCAAGTTTGGTCGGAATAAGGATTTTCATAAATCTTTTTATTGAATTGTTATTGTTCAATTTCGTGAGCAAAGAGGCCACTGCGCAGCTTCGGCTCAAACCAGGTGGATTTCGGGGGCATGATTTCGCCACTGTCAGCCACGTTGAAGAGATCTGCCATGGTGACCGGGTAAAGCGCGAATGCTACGCCTGTTGTGCCAGCGCGGGATTCCAGCTCGGCCAACCCGCGGATGCCGCCTACAAAGTCGATACGTTCGCTGGTGCGGGGATCTGTAATGCCAAGAACCGGGGCCAGCAGGTTGCTCTGCAGAATAGCGCAGTCCAGGCTTTCGATGGGGTGTGTGGCGTTGAAGGTGCCGTCTTTGGCGGTGAGGATGTACCACTTGCCTCCCAGGAACATGCCGAACTCGTGTTTTGCTCGGGGGGCATACGGGACGCCCGGTGCTGCTGTGGATACAGAGAATTTCTCACTGATGGTGTTGATGAAGTCTCCCTCGCTCAGACCATTGAGGTCGAACACAACGCGGTTGTAGTCCATGATGAAGAGGTCTTCGTCGCAGAAGGTAACGGCCATGAGGAAATTGAATTCCTCCTCACCTGTGTAGTCAGGGTGCTGGGAGCGGCGCTTTGCAGATACTGCCGCGCTGGAGGCTGTGCGGTGGTGACCATCGGCAATGTAGAGAACAGGAACTTCTTCAAATCCCTTGCGTATGGAGGAAATGGCTTCGTCGTCCGTTACCGGCCAGAGCAGGTGGGTCACGCCATCATCGCTGGTGAATTCATATTCTGGCTTGTGGAATTTAATCCATTCAAGAATGGTGGAGGAGATGCCCTCGTGTTTGCGATAGGCTAGAAAAACAGGCTCCGTCTGGGTGGAACAGGTGTCAAAGTGGTTGATGCGGTCCAGCTCTTTTTCCTTGCGGGTGAGCTCATGCTTCTTGATGGTGCCGTCCAGGTATTCATCTACGCTGGCACAGCCTACTATGCCAGTCTGCACGCGTCCCCACATCATCTGGCGGTAGATGTAGTAGCAGGGCTTATTTTCGCGCATCAAGAATCCTTTCTGAATGAAGTTCAGCAGGTTTTCCCGGCTTTTTTCGTAGGTGATGGCATCGTGAATCTCTTCTTCGCTGGTATCGATATCTGCACGGCAGATATGCAGGTAGGAAGAGGCATTGCCTGCAGCCATAGCGCAGGCTTCGCGATGGTTCATCACATCATACGGCAGGCAGGATACCTGCTCTGCGTATTCCCTGGGGGGGCGTATTGCTGCAAAAGGTCGTATTGTAGCCATGGTTATAGATGTAAGTTGAAGAGGAAATCAGGGTTGTCCCAGTTGCGCAAAGCGCACCAGTACTGCAGGAAGGTTGCGGGAACCGTAATACTCAGCAGCCGCTACTCGTGCTGCATGGGCTTCGATAATGCTATTGATTTTGCGAATGGCTGGAAGATATCGCTCCTCGTATGCCAGAGCTTCCGGTTCACTGAGCGGAGGCAGATTGGAAAAAGATTGAGTCCATGCCTGCATTTCCTCAAGAAGGCGCATGAGCTTTGGTACTGATGCTTCCGCTGTTTCGTGGCTGTTGATTTCAGCCATGATTTGACACATTTTTCCCAGAATGACAATTCCTCCGCGTATGCGGCGTTCTCCTTCCGGGAGTACAGGATTAGCTGCTTCCTTTGATGAAGCGTTCCCGACGATAACGTCTGCCTTAACTGGGACCAGACAAAGTAGAATTGAGAGAAGAAACAGGGGTGTTTTCATTTTTCTATCATCATGCACAGCAGTCGGAAAACTTCTGCAAAATCGGCAGATTGGAAACAGCGGTTGCCCTGAAGCCGTGAAATTTCATCATACATACGTCCCCATTCCTTGCGCATTATTTGTTCATACTGCTGCCGGACCTGCTGGTTCTGGGAAGGGGTGAGCCGTGGTAGATTATGCAGCTTTTCTCGTACGTTGTATACGTGGATGAGCGCTTGCTTCAGTTCCGTGGCACATGCATTTGCACTTTTCGTATCCTGTGCTTTCTGCATGATTGGCACCAGAACCCCGGGAAGATGAGAGTAGGCATCAAAGGCTTCCTTGACCACACCGGGAAGCGCTGCTTCTGGCGCTGCGTGCAGAGCTGGTGTCATCAGCAGTAGTGCTGGAAGATACGATATCTTCATGTGAAATGAGAGGTTACTTCTGCGGAGCCGCTGCGGGCTGGTTTGTGGCAGCAGGGTTATTGTCTGTAGCGGGGTGCTTTACTGCCTCCTGGGTGGTTTTCTCTTTTTCAACTTCCATGGTGTTTTCCCCTGCGTCAGAGTCCAGTTCCTTCTGCACTGCGCTCATGGCGCTTTCAAGCTGGGCATTAGCGGCATTAGTGACACGATCCAGAGCTTCAATAGCGCGTTCCAGCTGGCGCTTCAGGTTAGAGTAATTGCGTGAGCGCGTGCGAATCTCCTTTTCCATTTCCCTATGCTGCTCGATAATCGGATTTCTGTATTCGTTAGGAATCAGGTAGGTCTTAAGGCGGACAATGTGTTCGTAGGCTTTGTTATCTCGGAGCATTTGCTCTGCGCCTTCAAGGTTACCCGTTATCATGGCCATGCGGGCTTCGTCCATCTTATTCCAGTATTCCTCCAAGAGGGCTGGCACAGTGCCTACTTCCTTATCAAGGGGGCGGTCTTCATTGCGACGAATAGCATCTTTTACCTTGTTTACGCTGATATTAAGCATTTTAAGGTTTGTTGTGGGCGGTACAAACCAAACCTTTGCGATGTCGTCTCCTTCCTCCTTGAGCTTGGCTGCAATGTCCTTGTATTGAGCTTCGTCCTGACGTGCGCGGAGACTGCGTTTCTCAGACTGCAATCGCTGGCGGAGGTTGTTTTCCTTTTTGTGCATTGCAGACCATTTCTTTTCCAGGGCATACAAGGTTTTGACATACCACCCATATGCTTCGCGGTATTCGGGAATGCCCTGGTAGTTTTCACGAAGAATTTCAAACTTATCAAGGCCTGCGACCTTGCGACGCCCCTTGCGCTCCTTCATGTCAATTTTCATGGCCTTATAGGCAGCCTTGCCGTCGCGCTCATACTGGGTGCGTTGCTCTACGCTTACCTTGTCAAATGTAAAATCGGCGGCACCTGCTTCGTTGAATTCATCCTGGAGGCGTGCAACTTCCAGCGAACGCTTGTCCATATCGCTCAGCTGGGCAGTAACTCGTCTCTTGGCCTGATTAACCTGGCTGACCAGAGAGCGACTGGGCTTGCTGATTTTTGCCATCTGGCTGTCCAGAGTTGCCATCATTTCGCGAAGTCTCAATGTGGCATCTTTAGCCTTGTTCTCGCCTTCACGCTGAGAGATGTTGCCATCTGCTATAGGCTCTTGCTGTTCTTCTTCCGCTGCAGGGGCTTCTTCTACACCGACTTTACCTGCCTCGCTGTTTTCCTCTTTGACTTTTTCGCGCATTGCAGTGATGTCGGCAGTGGGAACCTCTTTTGTTACCTTATTGCCATCTTTGTCGATACCTTCGAATTTCGTGGTTTCGTCGCTCTTATAGCTGACTGTGCAGTCTTTGAACTGTTCAGACGAGGAAAGTGTAATCGTGTACAGCTGCGTTGCTTCAGCAACGCCGAGACCCAGCATCAGGCAGGAAAGGAGTAGGGAACTT
>JAGBZE010000204.1 GCA_017628435.1 Akkermansia sp. | reverse complement strand
TTTCTGGAATGGATGTTGAGGTTTACCCCTCGTATTCGGCCCAGCTGCTGCTGGTTTCCCAGACGCGGACACGTTCCAGTCGGACGCAGGGACGCACCGGGTAGGTGCAGTTGCCGGCCTGGGCATTTTTGAGGGCTGCGGCGGCATGCTGGAACACTACGCGGGCCATGGCTTCGCTGGTGGGGTCTCCTTGTTCGAAGGGGATGATGCGGTCGCCGTAGATTTCGCGGAACTTCTCGTAGTTCGGGTCATTGGTGTTCATGCAGAGCGCGTGGTCGAACTGCTCCAGGAACTCGCCCATCATCTCCTTGATAGCCTTGAAATCCATGACCATCTCGTGCTCATCCAGGGTCTCGGCCGCAAAGACGAGCTCCACGCTGCGGGTGTGGCCGTGCGGGAACTGGCAGTTGCCGGGGTGTTTGGAGAGCAGGTGGCCGCTTTCCAGCTCAATGCTTTTGCAGATGCGGTACATTTAGTCGCAGATGGGGGTGACGCCCTTCTTGATGATGATGTTGCCGTACTTGGCCGTTTCGCCGGAGATGACGCAGGCGTAGGCCTGCTTGGCGCGCTCGTAGAAAGCGTAGCGTTCCATGCGCTCGATGGTGCCTTCGTACCCCATGGCGGCGCGGTACTTGGCCTCCACGGCGGGGTCGAGGGTATCGCCGGGTACAGCTTCCATCATGATGACGGGGGTGGCGTAGCTGTCCAGCTCAAACAGGGGGATGATGCCCTTGAGCAGGGTATCCACCCCCAGACCATCGGCGCGCACTACGGTACTGTTGAAGGTGTGTGCCGGGAAATGGGCATCGGAAAGCACAATCTCATCACCATGCCCCATTTCGGCCAGGATTTTGAGCAGGGCGGGGGATACAACGGGGGAAATTCCTTTCAACATAACACCGGTATCTTGCCACATGCGCGCGGGCGAGTCAATGAAAATGCTGAGGAATTCAAATGAAACGGTTTTTCCGTGTTGACCTGACGGCTGATTATGATAAAATGCGCACGATATGAGCACAAATGCCCAGAAGGATCTGACGCCGGTGGTGCCTCGCAAGTTCCGCCCGGTGTTCTTTATGCTGGTCAGCTGTTTTGCCCTGTGGGGCCTGCTGAATAATATGACCGACAACCTGGTGCCGGCCTTCAAGAATATCTTTACCATCCCTCAGGAGAAGGCGGCTCTGGTGCAGGTGGCTTTCTATGGTGCCTACGCTGTGCTGGCTATTTTTGCTTCCATTCTCATCGAGGAATTTTCGTACAAGAAGGGTGTGCTGATTGGCCTGGGTGTGTATATTCTGGGCGCTCTGTGCTACATCCCGGCTTGCATCAACCAGAGTTTCGAGATTTATTTCATCGCCATCTTTGTGGTTGCTTGCGGCTGCTCTGTGCTGGAGACCACGTGTAATCCGTATGTGATTTCCCTGGGGCCGGAGAAGACCGCCGTGCGTCGTCTGAACTTTGCGCAGGCGTTCAACCCGGTGGGTTCCATTGCCGGTATTTTCCTGGCTCAGCAGCTGATTCTGAGCAACCTGAACCCCGCTACTGCCGATGAGCGCGCCGCCATGCCTGCCGAGCAGCTCAAGGAAATTGTGCACAGCGAGCTGTTCTGGGTGTGCGCTCCCTATGTAGGACTTTGCGCCATAGCGTTCTTTATCTGGCTCTTCTTCCTGCGTGCCAAGGATACCCAGGAGTCTTCTTCTGCTGAGACTTCTCAGGGTAGCGGTCTCCGTGTGTTTGTGGCTGCTTTGTTTGCTATTGTGCCTCTCACTGTGCTCTATTTCCTCTTCCCGGACATGGATAAGGTGACCTGGGTGCTCTGCGGTACACTGGGCCCGATTGCCTACCTGTTCCTGGTGGGAGACTACCGCACCATGCTGTTCTCTCTGCTGAGCCAGCCCCGCTACTGGTGCGGCGTGATTGCGCAGTTCTTCTATGTGGGCGTGCAGATTGCCGCCTGGACCTACCTGAACGTGTACTGCTGCAAGGAACTGGGTGTGACCCCCGCCACTGCTGCCACCTACTACCTGATTTCCATCATCCTCTTCATCATCTGCCGCTGGGTGGCTACTTACTACATGAAGAAGTTCAACCCTGCCAGCATGATGAGCCTGTTTGCCATTGGTGCCATTGCTACCTGCGCCGGTACCATCTACCTGCCCAGCACGGTGCTCTTCAGCATCGGGGGGCTTGATTTCTCCGCCAATGTGCTCTGCCTCATCGCCATGTCCGGCTGCATGAGCCTTATGTTCCCGACCATCTACGGTATTGCCCTCGGTGGTTTGAACCAGCGCGATGTGAAGCTGGGTGCCGCCGGTCTTATCATGGCTATTCTGGGTGGCGCTCTTATTACCCCCTGGATGGCCGGCATCATCGGCGATGCTGAATCCTGCTGGCTGTTCCTGACCGCCGGTATGGACAACACCTGGGATACGAACCTGGGCACCTCCCACGCTGCGGTGCGTGCTTCCTTCATCGTGCCCGCCATCTGCTTTGCGGTGGTGCTGGTATACAGCCTCATTTTCCGCAAGCCCACTACTTCCTCTGATAAATAAGAACCATTTAACCCAAATCAAACGTATATGAAGTACGATACATTGCCCACCATCGGGATTCGCCCGACGATTGACGGCCGCCGCCTCGGCGTTCGTGAGTCGCTGGAGGATCAGACCATGAATATGGCCAAGGCTGCCGCCGCCCTCATCGAGGCCAACGTGACGCATGCCAACGGCCAGCCTGTGAAGTGCATCATCGCCGATACCACCATCGGTGGTCCGGCTGAGGCTGCTGCCTGCAACCAGAAGTTCGCTGAGAACAACGTGGGCTGCTCCCTTATCGTGACTCCCTGCTGGTGCTACATCACCGAAACCTTCGAGACCGATGCCACCACGCCCAAGGCAATCTGGGGCTTCAACGGTACCGAGCGCCCCGGCGCTGTGTATCTGGCCGCTGCTCTGGCCGGCTACGCCCAGAAGGGTGTGCCCGCATTCTCTATCTACGGTCATGATGTGCAGGATGCCGATGATACTTCTATCCCTGAGGACGTGGCTGAGAAGATTCTGCGCTTCGCCCGCGCCGGTCTGACCGTGGCTACCCTGCGTGGCAAGGGCTACCTCTCCATCGGTGGCTGCTCCATGGGTATCGCCGGTTCCATCGTTGACCAGAACTTCTGGGAAAGCTACATGGGCATGCGCGTGCAGGCTGTCGATATGACCGAAGTGCGCCGCCGCATGGAGCTGGGCATCTACGACAAGGCCGAGTTCGACCTGGCCATGGAATGGGCCAAGAAGTATGTGAAGATTGGTCCGGATCGCAACCGCCCCGACCTCGTTCTTTCCCCCGAGGAGAAGGAGCGCACCCTGCGTGAATCCATCCTCATGACCATCATCTTCCGCGATATGATGCACGGCAACCCCTACCTCAAGACTATCGACCGCGAGGAAGAGGGCCTGGGCTTCAACGCAATCTGCGGTGGTTTCCAGGGTCAGCGTCATTGGACGGACTTCTACCCCAACGGCGATATGGCCGAGTCCATCCTCAACAGCACCTTCGACTGGAACGGCCCGCGCGAGGCTATTCCCTTCGCCACGGAAAATGATGCCATGAATGGTGTGTGCATGCTCCTGCTGCACCAGCTTACCGGCCGCGCTGCCTGCTTCTCCGATATCCGCACCTACTGGTCTCCCGCCGCTGTGAAGCGCGTGACCGGCTACACCATGGAAGGTCTGGCCAAGGACGGTATCATGCACCTCATCAACTCCGGTTCCACCGCTCTGGACGGCAACATGCACTCCACCGCTGAGGATGGTACCCCCATCATGAAGAAGACCGGCGAGACCACCCAGGCCGATATCGAGGCTATGATGGGTGCTTCCGAGTGGTGCCCGGCTAACCGCGAATACTTCCGCGGCGGCGGCTACTCCCTCCACTTCGTGTCCAAGGGCAATGTGCCGATTACCATGATTCGCATGAACCTCGTGAAGGGCCAGGGCCCCGTGCTCACCATCGTGGAAGGCTGGACCTGCGACCTGCCTCAGGATGTGAACGATAAGCTCGACCAGCGCACCGACCCGGGTTGGCCCACCACCTGGTTTGCCCCCCGCCTCACCGGCAAGGGCGGCTTCAAGGATGTGTACACCGTCATGGCCAACATGGGCGCCAACCACGGTGCCTGGACCTACGGCCACATCGGTGCCGATATCATCACCCTGGCTTCCATGCTCCGCATCCCGGTATACGCTCACAACGTGCCCGAGGACAAGGTATATCGCCCGGCTGCATGGGACCTCTTCGGCACCGCATGCCCCGAAAGCGCAGACTTCCGCGCCTGCGCCAACTTCGGCCCCATCTACGGTAAGTATTAATCAACCTTATCAGGACAAGCTGCCGGAGTGTTTCCGGCAGCTTGTCCGCTTTTGTCTTTTATGGCCTACGTACTTTGCTTAGATTGCGGCGCGACCAATGTACGCGCCATTCTTGTTGACGATAAGGGGCAGCTGGTGGCGAAATCCAGCCAGCCCAATTCTACCGATGCCGGGGCAGAGAACCCGGATTTCCATGTGTGGAATGCAGACCGCATCCTGAACCAGCTGGCAACCTGCGCCCGCGAGATTCTGCCGCAGGTTGATGCCGCGCAGGTGAAGGCGGTGACCATCACCACCTTTGGTGTGGACGGCGCGCTGGTGGATGCTGCCGGTGAACTGCTTTACCCCGTCATTTCCTGGAAGTGCCCGCGCACGGCCGAGGTCATGAAGCGCGTGGCCGAATACATGCCCCAGGCAAAGCTCAACGCCATTTCCGGCGTGGGTGAGTTTGCCTTCAATACGATTTACAAGCTCATCTGGCTCAAGGAGAACCGCCCGGAGCTGCTGGAGCAGGCCCACGCCTGGCTCTTCATCTCCAATATCCTGGCTCACCGCCTGACCGGCGTGATGGCCACCGACCGCACCATGGCCGGTACCTCCCAGATGACTGACCTGGCCACCGGCGACTGGAGCAGCGAGATTCTCTCCGCCATCGGCGTGCGCAAGAGCCTCTTCCCGCCCATGGTGAATGCCGGCGATGCCATCGGCACCCTGACCCCCGCCGCCTGCGAGCTGCTGGGTCTTCCGAATGCTGTGCCGGTGGTTTCCACGGGCCACGACACGCAGTTTGCCCTCTTCGGCAGCGGCGTGCAGGAAAACCAGCCCTTCCTTTCCAGCGGTACCTGGGAAATCCTGATGCTGCGCACGGCTAAGGCTTCCCTCGAATCTGAGGACTACGCCGCCGGTGCCACGGTGGAATTCGACAGCAAGGCCGGTCTGCTCAACCCCGGTCTGCAGTGGATTGCCAGCGGCATCATTGAGTGGGTGAAGGCCACCTGCTACAATGGCGAAAGCTTCGATACCATGGATGCCGAGGCAGAGAAGATTGCCCCCGGCTGCGATGGCGTGAAGCTCATCCCCGATTTCCTGCCCAGCGATGCCGTGCCGGGCAGCATTCAGGGCCTGGTGCTGGGCCGCACCCGCGCGCACATCTACCGCGCCGCCATGGAGGCTCTCACCCTGCGCCTCAAGCAGCGCCTGGAGAAGCTGGAGAAAGTGGGTGGCTTCAAGTCCACCGACCTGCTGCTGGTGGGTGGCGGTGCCCGCAACAAGGTGTGGACCCAGATGCGTGCCGATATCCTCGGCCTGCCCATCCGCATTTCCAATGTATCGGAAAGCACGGTGCTGGGTGCTGCCATGTATGCCTTTGCCGGTGCCGGCGTATTCGAATCCCCCGAGGCCTGCCGCGATTCCTTCGGCATCACCTACACCACCATCACCCCCGGCGAACAGCGCCCCGCCTACGCCGAACTGTACAGTTAATTATTCCCTATTCCCTATTCACTATTCCCTATTCACTTAAACTATGGCTAATCCCGAACTCTACATCAAACCCGCTCTGCCGGACCGCATCTTCCCCTGGGAGAATTACGACCCGCAGACCCGCGAAGAAATCGACGCTTTCTTCAACAGCC
>JAGBZE010000203.1 GCA_017628435.1 Akkermansia sp. | reverse complement strand
TAATGCACTGTGTTCTAATAAGCTGCGTTAAAACAATATCTTTACCCTGCGTATTCTGTCACCCCGCCGGCTGGCGGGGTTCCGATTCTTTTATTGTTCCAATCCCAGGGCTAAAGCCCTGGGCTACGAAAAGTTCCGCCCTTACGGGCTCAAAGTTCCACGCACTCCGTGCGCTTGAATAAACAACTAAATCACAATTTCTCGAAAACTTTGGGACACATGTGCTCGCTGCTGCAATAACAAAAAATTAGACTGGACTCTAGCATCCTATTTCTGCTAACATAGCGGACAATAACCAGCAGCTATGCGATACAAGGTACTGACAGCAGAGGAAGCCGCCGCCATGATTCGACATGGCGAGTGCGTGGGATTCAGTGGATTTGCCAATGCGGGCGCGCCCAAGGTCATTCCCATGGCCATGGCTGCCCACGCCAGGGCTGAACACGAGGCCGGGCGCGACTGGCGCATCACCCTGCTGAGCGGAGCCACCACCAGCACCCTGGTGGCCGGCTGCCTGGCAGCGGAAAATGCCCTCATCCGCCACATGCCCTACCAATCCAGCCCGGAGACCCGCAAAGCAGCCAACGATGGCAGCATGCATTACAACGACCTGCACGTCTCCCTCATGGCGCAGCAGATGCGCTACGGCCACCTGGAGCGCCCCACCACCGCAGTCATTGAATGCTGTGATATTACAGATGATGGCGAGCTGACCCTGACCACCAGCGAGGGCAACACCCCCACCTTTGCCCTGCTGGCAGACCGCATCATCCTGGAGCTGAACTCCTTCCACGACCCACGCCAGCTTCGCTGCCTGCATGATATTTTCATCCCCAGCGACCCGCCCCACCGCACCTTTATTCCGCTGAACAACCTGGACGATCGCATCGGCAGCCCGACCATGAGCATCGACCCGGAGAAGGTGGCAGGCGTCGTGCTCACCCATGAGCCGGACTACATTGCCCCCTTCAAGGATCTCTCCGATATCACCCTGAAAATCGGCGAGAACATGCGGCGCTTCCTGGAGTCAGAGTACCAGGCAGGCCGCATCCCGGCAGAAGGCCTGCCCCTGCAGAGCGGCGTGGGCAACGTGGCCAATGCCGTGCTGGCCAGCGTGGGACAATCCACCATCATCCCGCCCTTCAAAATGCACACAGAGGTACTGCAGGACACCGTGATTGACCTCATGAAGCAAGGCCGCTGCCTGTTTGCCAGCAGCTGCTGCATCCACGTGTGCGATGACACCCTGCAGGAAATCTACCGCAACTTCGATTTCTACCGCGACAAGATTCTCCTGCGCCCGGTAGAGGTCTCCAACAACCCGGCCATTGCACGCCGTATCGGCCTTATCTGCATGAACACCGCGCTGGAGGTCGACATCTTCGGCAATGTGAACTCCACCCACATTGCCGGCACACACATCATGAACGGCATCGGCGGTAGTGGCGATTTCGCGCGCAGCGCGGCCTATACCATCTTCTCCTGCCCCTCCATTGCCAAGGGCGGTGCCATTTCCTCCGTGGTGCCCATGGTCTCCCACACCGACCACACAGAGCATGATGTGCACGTCATCATCACCGAGCAGGGCGTGGCAGATCTGCGCGGGCTTTCGCCGCGCGAACGCGCAGCAGTCATCATCGAAAACTGCGCTCACCCGGAATACAGGCCGCTTCTGCGCCAATACCTGGCACGCACCACCAGCGGACACACCCCGCATGACCTGCGAAAAGCCTTCAGCTTCCACACTGCCTTCGCCGATACGGGAGACATGCGGAATGCTGACCTGGCCTAAGGCTTCTGCTTGCGCGGCCGCCCGCCGCGGCTCTCCGGCTTCGGGAACATCACAGCGGGCTCAAGCATATCTGCCGGCAGCGGGGCATACATCGCACCGCCCTGCTGCTCACGCAGCTGGCGCGCAAACAGGCGCACCGCCGCCAGCAACACAGAATTACGCGTGCGGTTGTAATGAGATGCCAGGCTGTCGGCCTGCTCCAACAACTCCTCCGGACAACGGAAAGTGACAATTTTTGTGCTCATATTCCAGATAATTTATTTAATGGTGGTGGCCGCAGGTGCATTCGCCGTCTCCATGCTCGCAGCGGCAATCCCCTTCGCCGCAGTGGCACTCATCCCCGCCGCAGCAGCATTCATGCTCTGCATCGGGCTCGTAGTCAGCATCCTCAATCTCCGGCGGCAGGGGTTCATCATCCTCCGGGTGATACGGAGGCTCCAGGCGGGCCGCCAGCGATGGTGTCGCGGCAACTTCTGCGGCAAAACGCCCCTGTGCATTGCGGGTGCGCAAGTTGGCCCCGGCTGCCACCAACTGCTCCACAATCGTCTCATAGCCATAATATGCCGCCAAGTGCAGCGGCGGCTGGCCATAGGCATTCCGGGCATTCACATCAGCCCCGGCTGCCAGCAGCAGAGAAATAAGCGCAGTATCCGGCTCAACCCCCATGGAGGCCAGATCCGGCGCCAGATCCACCTCATCCTGCAAAAGCAACGTAGCCGCAGGGCGGAGCACCTCCAGCTCCTCTCCATTCATAATAGCATCCAGGAACTCCTGTACAGGCTCATCAAAATCATCCGGATCCAGATCTGCAACCATCTCCCGCAAATCCTCAGGCCGCACGCGCGGCTTCTCATCCTCCTCCAGAGTCACACTGTTCCATTGCAAATCACTCATGCAGTCAATATACCCTACCTCTCCCCCATTTTCCAGCATAATGTATGCATACGCACACTATCAGCCCCTTTTCAGCATGATAATCCCGATAAAATTGTGATTTATCTTCCTATTCTTGCGCACGTAGCGCGCGGAATTTTGAGCCCGATAGGGCGGAACTTTTCGTAGCCCAGGGCGTTAGCCCTGGGATTGGAACAATAAAAGAATCGGAACCCCGCCAGCCGGCGGGGTGACAGAATACGCAGGGTAAAGATATTGTTTTAACGCAGCTTATTAGAACACAGTGCATTAGTAATCTGCCACCCCTGATACAG
>JAGBZE010000202.1 GCA_017628435.1 Akkermansia sp. | reverse complement strand
GAGTTCCTGGAGTATCTGCGCACGAATAATGATGGCCGACACGAGGCCTTCCTTCGCTGGATTCGTACCCGCGCGGCAGACTATCGCCACCACAGCAGCTGGCGCAGCTCCTGGTCGCTCTATGCCCTCATGACCTACGTGGGCAATTCTCCCGGTGCTCAGGTGCGGGCTATTCTGCGCATGCCGCATGGTGTGGCCAGACTGAACCGCGAGGTATACGTGGTCAAGACCCTTGAACTGGGTGGTGAGTATGCTGCCTTTGATGGCACGGTGTATGCTGTGCTGCGCGCCAAGGCTCAGCCTCAGCAGGCCGAGTATCCCGGCGTGACGGAGAAGGGCCTGCAGATGACCCGCGTGTATGAGAAGCAGGGCGAGGATGGTATCTGGCGTCCGGCCACGGAATTTGCCGTGGGTGATGTGGTGCGCGTATCGCTCACCTGCGCCAAAGCCAGCGAGCAGGACCTGCACCACCTGGTGCTGGAGGATTACCTGCCCTCCAGCATGGAGGCCATCAACCCCGATGTACCCGGTCAGGCTGCCGGGCTGGAGCCCCTCAGCTGGAGCGAGTGTTTTGACCAGCGTGAATACCTGGCCGACCGTGTGCGCGGCTTCTGCACCCGCTGGCCGGGCCGGGATATCGTGAACCTGCGCTACTATGCCCGCGTGAAACGCGCTGGCAGCGCCACCGCACCGCCCGCCCAGGCCCAGCTGCTCTACGAGCCGCAGACCTATGGCCTCTCCCCCAGCCAGAGGCTGGAATCGAGTGCAGAAGTCAGAACGCAGAATGCAGAATGAGAAGTTCGAGCGCGGCAGTCGCCGTACACAAACTCATTATTCTGCATTCTGACTTCTGAAATCTGCATTTTTCCACTCCTTGTGTTCAGGCTTGAAAATGGGGTGAGTTTCTGGTAGAATACCCTTTCACCTGAACCCCAAAACACAAATTATGAGTTCAATACCGAATGTACTGGCAGGGCGTTATGCCTCCGATTCCATGAAAGCTATCTGGTCTGCCGAAGGCCGCATTGTGCTGGAGCGTGAGTTCTGGATTGCCGTGATGAAGGCCCAGAAGGACCTGGGGCTGGATATTCCGCAGGAGGCTATTGATGCCTACGAGAGCGTGAAGGGGCAGGTGGATGTGGACAGCATCAACGCCCGTGAGCGTGTGACCCGCCACGACGTGAAGGCCCGTATTGAGGAGTTCTGCGACCTGGCCGGCCACGAGCATATCCACAAGGGTATGACCAGCCGTGACCTGACGGAAAACGTGGAGCAGCTGCAGATCTGGCGCTCCATGCACATTATCCGCGACAAGGCTGTGGCCGTGCTCGACCGCATGGCCAAGTGTGCCAACGGCTGGCGCGATATGGTGTTTGCTGCCCGCACGCACAATGTGGCTGCCCAGGCTACAACCATGGGCAAGCGCGTGGCTATGTTCGGCGAGGAGATTGTGCACTGGGCCTGGGCCTGGGTGAGCATGATGGAACGCTACCGCGTGCGTGGTCTCAAGGGTGCTGTGGGTACCCAGCTGGACCAGCTTTCCCTTTTTGCCAAGAACCCGGAGACCGTGCGCGAGCTCGAGAGCCGCATCTGCGCTCACCTGGGTATTTCCTCCAAGTGGATGAATGTGGGTCAGGTGTACCCGCGCTCCCTGGACTTTGAGATTATTTCCGGCCTGGTGGGTCTGGCCAGCGGCCCCAGCAGCTTCTGCAAGACCTGGCGCCTCATGGTGGGCCACGAGCTTTGCACTGAGGGCTTTGCTAAGGGGCAGACGGGCTCCAGCGCCATGCCGCACAAGATGAACCCCCGCTCCTGCGAGCGCGTGAATGGCTTCCACGCCATCCTGAAGGGCCATCTCACCATGATTGGCGGCATTATCGGCGACCAGTGGAACGAGGGCGACGTGTCCTGCTCCGTGGTGCGCCGCTGCGTGCTGCCGGATGCATTCCTGGCTGCTGACGGCCTGTTTGAGACCTTCATCACTGTGCTGGACCAGATGGGTATGTACGAGCCTGTGGTGCGCACTGAGCTGAACCGCTATCTGCCCTTCCTCATGACTACCACCATCATGATGGCTGCCGTGAAACGCGGTGTGGGTCGTGAGACGGCTCACGAGGTCATCAAGGAGCACGCTGTGGCTGTTTCCAATGACCTGCGCAATGGTCTCATCTCCACCAACGACCTGCTGGATCGCCTGGGCGCCGATGGCCGCCTGATGTTGACCCGCGAGGAGATTCAGGAGATTTACGATGCCAACGCCGGTGATACCGGTATGGCTGCTCAGCAGGTGGATGCTTTTGCCGCTATGGTGGAGGAGCTTGCTACCCGCTTCCCGGATGGTGTGGGTTATGTGCCCGGTGCCATTCTCTGATGCCCGCTTTATGGCTTCTGCCCCGGAACAGCTCCTGTTCAATAACGGCGCCTACCGCCTCACCGCCACCCGGCTGGAACAGCCGGGGCTGGTGGCAGAGGTGGTTTCGCCCACTTGTCTGCGCATCACCCGCAATGGTGAGAGCCGGGAGCTGAGCATTCCCATGGCTCCGCCGGTCGGTTGTGCCGGTATGCGCAGTTCCATTCCGGTGCTGCAGGCCATGTATGCCCTGGCGGCGCAGGAGCTGCAGGCCAATATTGACACCGAGGGGCATCTGCTGGCTGGTGCCAACTGGTCCGCTGTGTGGACGCGCGATATTGCGTTCTCTGCGGCACTGGGCACAGCTCTGGCGGCCCCGGAGGCCACGCGGCGCAGCCTGGAATCCCGCGTGCGCAACGGCGTGGTGATGCAGGATACCGGCACGGGCGGTGGCTGGCCGGTTTCCACCGACCGCGTTTCCTGGGCACTGGGTGCCTGGGCCTTGTATGAGGTGCAGGGGGATACGAAGTGGTTGGCCTGGTGTGTGGATGTGCTGAAGGCCACTCTGGAGCAGGATGCTGCCGTGATGCCGGAAGAAGAGGTGCTGCGCCCGGGTGAGACCTCGTTCATCGACTGGCGCGAGCAGAGTTATCCGGACTGGATGACCCCTGTGGACATTGCTTCTTCCTACGCCTTTGGCACAAATGTGCTGCATTATCTCTGCCGGCAGTTGCTGGCGCGTATGTTGCGCGAGCTGGAGCGCGAAAAGGAGGCGGCCGTGTATGCCGCGGAGGCATCCCGGCTGGCTGCGGCCATACAGGATGAATTCTGGAGCCCCGGTTCCTGCCATTATGGCATGATGCGCACAGCTGAGGGCTATCTGGATGACCGCGTGGATTCGCTGGCCACGGCGCTGGCGGTGCTGTGTGGTCTGGCTGGTGAGCATGCTGCCACAGCGTTGCAGCACCTGCCGCGTTCCCCCTTCGGCACGCCGGTGTTCACGCCTTACAAGTCACGCCAGGAGAAGGCTTACCACAACCGCAGTGTGTGGCCGTTTGTGGAGGCATATGTGATGCTGGCGCAGGCAGATTTGCAGAATGCTGCCGGGGCGGCGTTCTCCATGTCCTCTTTGCTGCGTGCGGCTATGGCCTTTGGCACGAATAAGGAAAACTTCCATGCCGAGACGGGTGCGGCAGAGCAGACAATTCAGAACTCAGACCGCCAGTTGTGGAGCGTGGCCGGTATGCTGGGCATGTTCTACTACGCCATCTTCGGTATCAAGTTCGAGGGTGGTAATCTGGTGATTCAGCCCTGCGTGCCCCGTGAATACCGCGGCAGCCACTGGCTCACCGGGCTGCGCATCCGCGATATGGTGCTGGATATTCATGTGAATGGCTATGGCACGGAAATCTGCTCGGTTATGGTGAATGGCCACCCGGATTCCCCCATTATCCCGCTGGATGCGAGGGGCCGTATGCAGATTGAGCTGGAGCTGATGCCTGTGGAGGATGAGAGCGAGCAGGTGCCCTTACCACGGGCTGTGGAGGATTTGCCGGAGCCGGAGTGGGATGAACCAACATCCCGCCTGCTGCGCTGGCATCCGGTGCCGGGCGCAGCCAGTTACAATGTGTTCCGCAATGGCGTGGCTTTCTCTGCCACGCTGGATTGCCAGTGTTCTCTGCCGCCTGGCAGGGCCTACTACAACGAATATACGGTTCAGGCGGTGAATGAAACCACCACTTCCTGCTTCAGTCGTCCCTTTGAGTGTCCGGCCCCCGGTTGCCGCGTGGAGTTGCAGCCCACCCGCGTGGGTGAGCAGGCTGAGTTTGCCGTGGAGCAGGGGCAGGCCTGGCTCGACACGCGGCCATGCACGGCACGCCTGGATTATGAGGAAGCGGTGCTGGCTGCGGGTACCTATGCAGTGCGCGTGCATTATTGCAATGCTACGGCTTCCCTGCGTGATAGCGATACCTGCGCTCTGCGCGAGCTGCAGGTGAATGGCGAGACGGCGGGTATCATTTTGCTGCCGCATAACACGGAGGCCGGCCAGTGGGAGAACTACACCCGCTCTGCGGCGCTGCAGGTGACTGTGCCGGCGGGTAACCACCGGTTCTCCCTTTGCTTTACCCCGCGCTGCACCAATGCTAACGGTGAGACGAACCAGTGCATGGTGCGTCAACTTGAAATCACGCGCCTTGCCTGAGTCTCGTCAGTTTTTTGATTTTCAGGCCAACTGTTTACTTGAAATCTCCTCTACCAACTGGTACCATGGCGGCAGGACGTAACCCGTAGCATTTGTATATGAAAGCCGGGACATTTATAACGATGACTCTTCTGGCCCTCGGGCTGGCAGCTGGTGGTACTTATCTGGCAAAGCCGGAACTTTTTGAGGATATTTTGCCGGGCAGCAAGAAGCTGGTGAAGAAGGCTGGTAAGAAGGCCGGCAAGAAAAAGGGAAAGAAGAAGGCTGCTGAATCCGCTGCTGCTGCAGAGGAAGAGGATGCCGATTGGACCGATGAGGCGGTTGATACGACTCCGGATGGCCGTATTAACAGGAGTATTGTGGCCGCCACCAG
>JAGBZE010000015.1 GCA_017628435.1 Akkermansia sp. | reverse complement strand
GTTTGAAATCTTTTTTTATTACGGACGAGGGGTTCCGCCCGCCTACGTCGGGCTCCACCCCATCGCTAGTGATATGTCGCCCGCGTTGCGGGCTCAGAATTCGGCGGGCATTCGCCCGCGGGAGAGGAAGATAAATCACAATTTATCGAAAACTTTAGGACACATGTGGAATTTACGTTGATTTCCAAAAATGAGCTTGACTTACAGGGACTCTGGAATATACTTGGAGTGTCATTTAACTTATTTATGAAAACTCTTTCCCTTGCCACTCTCCTCGTTCTGGCAGCTGCTGCTGTGCAGGCTGCTCCCGTTTTGCAGACTAAGGATCTTTCTGAAAACGCCCTGAAGAGCGTTGCTACCGACCGCCAGAAGGCCAGTCTCGACAGCTACAACAAGGCCGTTGCCCGCGCTGAAAAGAACCGCGAAAAGGAAATGAAGGAGATTAAGAAGCTCACCCGCAAGAATGACGAAGGCATGAAGAAAACCATTCAGCGCCAGCATCTGAATGCTATGATGCCTCCGTGCGAACGCGCAGTTGAGACTCCTCGCGCTCCCCGCGATTTCAACATCCGCTACTAATTCCCCTTTTCCCTCGTTCCCATAGGCAGGAAACGCTCCGCGTTCCCTGCCTTTTTTTATACCCGGAAAGCTGCTTTATGCTTGTATTATCCGGGTTTTGTGAGATAATGAGTCTGGATTACTCATCTTATGGCTAGCGAAGAAGAGGATTTTTACAAAGAGCCAACCCGCAAGGAATGGGCAGGTTTCTGGACACTTGTTGCCGTTCAGGCACAAAACGCATTTAACGAGAAGGCAGTACAATTTCTACTGATTCCGCTTGGCGTATGGCTCTGGGGCGCAGATGGCAGCACCTTGGAATACATTCTTGGTGCCATCTTTGTGTTGCCATACATCCTGTTCTCTCCGCTGGTAGGCTGGCTTTCTGACTGTTTCTGCAAGACACGCATTGTGCAGGTCATGAGTATCATTCAGGTATTCATCATGAGCTGCATGCTGTTCTGCTTCTACCAGCATGATATGTACGCGGCCATATTGTGGTTTGCCATCTTTGCCACGCAGGCCACTATCCTCTCCCCCGCCAAGAAGGGCATTGTGAAAGACCTGCTGGGCTCCAAATACATCGGCTTCGGCTCAGGCATCATTGAAATGAGCCTGGTATTCGTACTGCTGGCAGCTCAGATTGGCGTATTCTTCCTGTTCTCCTACCTGCTGAAATCGTACGAGGCGCAGCAGTCTCCCACCTACGATGCTGAGCAGCTGGCCGGTTGGGATTCCGTGATTCTCCCCACCTGGATTTTCATTTCTCTGGCCTGCCTGGTATGCGCAGCTTCCTTCTTAGTTCCTTCCTACCCGGCCAAGAAGACCAAGCCCTTCAGCTGGAGCCTGTTCTACGAACACTTCGGCCAGATTAAGTATTTGTGGCAAGACCGCCTGCTGAGGCTCAGCGAACTGGGCATTGCCTATTTCTGGTGTCTGGCCGGATCCCTGTTCCTGATTCTGATTCAGATAGCCAAGGGCATGCAGGCAGCCGACCCCAGCGTTGACTTCTCGCTTCAGTGCGGTATTCTGATGGCCTGGATGACCGGCGGTGTGGTATTCGGCGGCGCCGTTGCCTCCCAGCTCTGCAAAGGCAAGAATGAGCTGGGGCTCATCCCCTTCGGTGCCATCGGCATCACAGCCTGCACGCTGCTGCTTACCCTGTTTGAGGTGAACACCTACACCAGCAACGTGTTGCTGGCACTCACCGGAGCGTTTGGCGCAGCATATCTAGTGCCGCTCAATGCCTTCCTGCAGGATAACTGCGACCCCAACAACCGCGGCAACATCATCGCCGCAGGCAACCTCATCGACAACCTGATGGGCCTTGTGGCTGTGGCTCTCATGTGGGTTATGTATGAGATTTTCGGGGCATCTCCCCAGCAGCAGTTCTTCGTGCTGTTTGTGATGAGTTTCTTCATCCTCATCTGCTCCCTGCGACTCATTCCCCAGGAATTCATCCGCATGATTGGTATCTGGTGCCTGCAGCTGGTGTATCGCCCGCGCGCCATTAACCTGGAGCGCCTGCCCATGCGCGGCGGTGCCCTGCTGGTGGTAAACCACGTCACCTACGCTGATGCCCTGTTCCTCACCATGGTCTGCCCGCGTCCGGTGCGTTTCATTGTGGCAGAGGAGTTCATGGCCATGCGACTGCTCGGCTGGGTACTGGAAATCTTCAACTCACTGCCCATTTCCACCCGCAATCCGCGCGAAACCATCATCAAGGCTGCGCGAGCCATCGAAAACGGCGATATTATCTGCATTTTCCCGGAAGGCCAGCTGACCCGCAGCGGGTGCCTGACCCCCATTCGCCGAGGCATGGAAATGATTGCCCGCCGCGCCAAAGCCCCCATTATCCCGGTATATATGGATGGACTCTGGGGCAGCATTTTCTCCTTCTCCCGCAACCGATTCTTCACCAAGCTCCCCAAGACCCTGAACTACAATTTTACGGTAGCCTTCGGTGCCCCGCTTAACCCGGAAACCTTCACCAGCCGCACCGTGCTGCGTTCCCTCCGCGAACTTTCTGCTACATGTCTGGAGACAGCTGAGGACATCAGCCGCGAAGGACTTATCCGCACACTGGAGGAACGAGGCAACAAGTCACT
>JAGBZE010000201.1 GCA_017628435.1 Akkermansia sp. | reverse complement strand
CCTTGCCGAAATGCCAGTTACGGCCCACGGAAATACCCGCCACCGGGCACGCGGCCCGCAGCGAATCCAGGAACACACGGGGTTCCATAGCAGCCAGCTCTGCCGTAAAAGGCAGCTCCAGCAGCACCTGCACCCCGGCTTCTGCCAGCAGAGCACGTTTCTGCTCCGGCTCCGGGGTAATCAGCTTCGGCTGCTTCTGCGGAGCCAGCACCGCCAGCGGATGCTCAGCGAAGGTCAGCACACCACGCAGGCTTCCCGGCGTATCTGCAGAGGCAATCACCTGCTGGTGCCCGAGGTGTACCCCATCGAAAAAGCCCATAGCCCAGTGCACCGGCTGGTGCAAGGCTTCAAGCTCATCCATGGAATGCAGAATCAACATCTTTCTCAGGCGCGGTCTGCCAGTACCTTTTCCACCGGCAGCAGACGCGCCAGCAATTCCTCGCGGGATGCAGCCTTGAGCGTGGGCACATCCACCGCCTCGGCAATATCAAAATGCCCGCTGCGGATACGACGCAGCGCTGTCAGATGCGCGCCGCAGCCCAGGAACTGGCCGATATCATGCGCATAGGTGCGCACATAGAAGCCCTTGGTGCAATGCACGCGAAAATCCACCTCAGCGGCAACCAGGTCAATGCGGGTAATCTCATAATCCAGCACCGCCACGTGGCGGGCCTTGCGCTCCACTTCCTTGCCCTTGCGGGCCAGCTTGTAGCAGGGAACGCCGTTAATCTTGACCGCCGAATACATGGGCGGCACCTGGTCAAACTCGCCGGAAAAATGCTCAAATGCCGCGCGAACGGCATCCTCCGTCAGTGCCTCGGTCGGCTTTTCCGCCACCACTTCGCCATCGGCATCCTGGCTGTTGGTCTCCACCCCCAGCTTCATGGTGGCGGTGTACACCTTATCCTCGCACATCAGCAGATCCTGCATCTTCGTGGCCTTGCCAATCACCACAATCAGCATGCCCGTGGCCATGGGGTCCAGCGTGCCGCAGTGTCCCACCTTCTTGGTCTGCAGAATACGGCGGCACAGCGCCACGGCATTGTGAGAAGTGAAGCCGGGATCCTTATCTACCAGCAGCACGCCACTCGGAGCCTCATCACTCATGGCTCAGCTCCTTTCTGATGGCGTTCAGCACGCGCTCGCGGCAATCCTCCAACTGCCCGGCCATGCGGATACCGGAGGCCATGGCATGACCACCGCCGCCGAACTGAGCCGCAATAGCCGCCACACTGATGGACGGGTCCTTACTGCGCAGGGACATGCGGATACGGCCATCCTCCAGGTCTTCAAAAATCACAGCCACGCGCACCCCCTGGAGCACGCGCACCACATCCACCAGGTCCTTAGTATCCTCCAGCCCCACGCCCAACTCAGCCTTGCGGCCCGCAGGCATGGAATAATGAGCCAGCATCCCCTCACACTCCACCACCATGTGGTTCAGCACCTCACGCTGCATGAGCAATGAGGAATAGGGCACCTCCTGGTAAACGCGGCGGTTCACATCCGCCACATCCACCCCGGCTGCCAGCAGCTCACCGGCGGCGTGCATCACCTCCGGGGTAGTGCTGCCGTACTGGAACGAGCCCGTATCCGTGCTGATACCCACATAAAGCGCATCAGCCATAGCTTTAGTAAGCTGCACTCCCCAGGACTTCAGCACATTGAACAGCACATAAGCACAGGCGGCCGTTTCCGGCTCAATCACATGCACGTGCCCATAGCGGGTATTGGTACCGTGGTGGTCAATATTGGCAATCTGCGGAAAATCAGCAAATAGCTTCTGCGTGCGGTCGCCCAGGCGCTTCCAGTCACCCGCATCCACACAAATCAGAATCTCCAGATCTGAGGGCACCTCCTCCGGCACAGGCACAATCTGCGCTGCCCCCTCCAGGAACGCATAGCGGGCGGGCACACCATCCTCGTTCCACATATAAACCTTCTTGCCCATGGACTGCAGGGCAAGGCCGAGAGCCAGAGTAGAGCCTATGGCATCGCCATCCGGGCGGAAATGAGACGTGACCCCAATCGTGCCACACTGTTGTATGAGGGAATAGAGATTCTCGTACATGCGGGGATATAATACCCTGTTTTGCGGCACAGGTCAACCGCTTTCACTTCCAGCGCTGCGCCAGCAGGCATGCCATGGCGCGCGGGAAGCAGCGTGATAGCAGCCAGCCCAGCAGCACCATCACCGGCAGCACCACCAGCGGCACCCACACATTCCAGCACAAGCTCAGCCCTTTGTGTTGATACAGCGGAGAAAGCAGATAGATATGCCCGGCATAGATGAAGAGCATCCACTGCCCGCACCGAGCAAACAAATCCGCTACCCGCGGCAGGTATTCATCCAGAAGCACACCAGCCAGCAGAAAAGAAGCCATGAAAGCCAGGCTCTTCAGCGGCAGATTACAATGCCGCCAGGACACATCAAGCTCCTCGGCATATTCCTCTAGGCACTCCGGCTGGGCAAACACACCCACAATCACCAGCAGCAGAATCCACTTATTCCGCACCATGTACTCCCGAACCAGCTCCAGCGGTGCCTGTTTTGCCGCAAAACCGAGCAGAAAAATCCACAGATAATCAAACCGCACGCTCAGGTGCTGCGATGGTGCCGTGGTATAGCTGCACAGCGCCAGAAACACCACCGCCACCCAGGCATAGCGAGGCAGCAGTCGCAACACCATAAGCCCGGCAACTACCAGCTGGTAGGCCACCAGAGTCTTAAGAAACCATAGGGGTGTATTATACGCCGCCACGCCCCAGCCGACCACCCGCTGCCAGGTGATATCCACATACGGCTTCACCACCAGCAGGAAGAGCACACTCATCAGCGACCAGAGTCCCCAGGCAAAAGCCAGACGCCCGGTGCGCTCCACCACCCTGCCGGCAGCTGACGGCAGGAAATACCCCGCCAGCAAAAAGAACAGTGCAATCGCGCCGCCCACCACCTTGCCTACCCAGCCAGGCGCAGCATTCGCATGCAGCCAGACAATGAAAAACATGGCCAGGGCGCGGGCGCAATCCACCCACTCTGCTCTGCGGGCAGTGCTCATTTACTCACACTGCGCACCAGCGCACAAGTCAGTTCGATGCAGGATTCCAGGTCACGATCATCCAATATACCATTATGAGAGTGGATGTAACGCACCGGCACACCAAATACGATAGCCGGGCAGCCGAACCAGTGCGGGTAGGCGGCAGCAGCATCCGTGCCACCCGTGCGGCGCACCGTAGGCTGGCAGGCAATCTCCTCCTTCTCAGCCAGTTCCAGCACCGTATCAACCAACGCAGGCGGCGTGATATTGGTGGGGTCAAACAAGCGGACCTGCACCCCCCTGCCCAGCACACCCTGGCGGCAGATACCGCTCTGGCCATAGGTATCATCCGCAGGCGGGCCCTCCAGCACAATGGCCAGGTCGGGTGTCTGCTCCAACGCACGTGCACCGCGGGTACCCACTTCCTCCTGCACCGTGCCGATAGCCTGCAGCGTGCAATCCAGCTCCTCACCAGCCAGGCGGCGCATCACCTCAATCATGCAATATACACCGGCGCGGTTATCAAAAGCCTTACCCATCCAGCGGTGGGAAATTTCCAACGGCTGCAGTTCCACATCCGGAGTCACCGCACAGCCGATGCGGATACCGCAGGCAGCCACTTCCTCTGCACAGGAAGCACCGATATCAATGAACAAGGAATCATTACCCATCACCTGGTTGCGCTGAGATTCCGGCAGCAGGTGCGGCGGGCGTGTACCAATCTGCCCGGGAATGCGGCGTCCATCGCGCGTATGTACCAGAACCCGCTGGCTGGGCAGCGTGTGGTTCCACCAGCCGCCCAGCGGCACAATCAACAGAAAACCATCCGGCGTAATACCCTGAACCATGAAGCCGATTTCATCCATATGCGCCAGCAGAGCCACCACGGGGCCATCCCCGCTGCCCTTCATCTGGCAGATAATGTTACCGGCCACTGTTTCCGTGATATCACAGCAATCCTGCAACTCTTCACGAATGATAGCACGCACCTCATCCTCAAAGCCGGATACACCAGCTGCATTACTGCAGCGCTCAAGCAATTCTCTGTTCAGCATGCCCCTACTTTACACCCGACAGGGCAGCGGGTCAAGCAGATACAAAAAGCCCCACCGTTTCCGGCGGGGTGAAAGGTATCAGAGTTCGCCCTCGGGCTCAGCCTCAGACGCAGCCTCCTCGGCTGCTTCGATCTCTCGCTGAGCCATAATATAGGCCACCGGGTAATTGGGTTCTATATCCTCCGATATAATTACCGGCGTACCATATTCCACTATATCAAACAGCATGGTAGAAATGGTATGCGGCAAACGAATACATCCATGAGAAAGCCGCTTTCCGGCTACGACCTTGCCGGTATGCATACCTACACCATCCGAAGTCAGGCGCATCCAGTTCGGCATGGGAGAACCTTCAAATCGGCCGCCTTCCGGAATTTGCTGAGTAAAGGCATCGGCATTGTTATCAATGCACTTACCTTCAGCATTGAACATCTTTCCATAGCGATTGGAAGCATGATCCTTCTCCTTAAAGCGCACACGATAAGGCCCCGTGGGCGTAGGATGCGTATCAGCTCCCGTGGAAACAGGCCAGTCTGCTGCCACCTGATTATCCACATAAAGGCGACCACGCTGCTGCCCCAGACAAATGACAATCGGGCATTTCTTATCCGCGCGCTCCAGCAAGGCATCATCCAGATACACCTCCATCACTGTGGGGTAACTCCTGCTACGAAGAACAAACTTCTCGTATGCACTCAGCTCCTGGGTCTCTGCCACCATAGCCGGCTGTACCTGGCTGGTGCAGGACACAAGAAATGCAGCTGCGCTCAGAACAACAAATGACAATTGCCTCAAATTCATAACCATATTACTTAATCTCCACCGGAGTACCAACCGGCGTGTTATCGAAGAAAATCTTAGCCATACGCTTAGGAAGGCGAATGCAACCATGGCTCTCCGGAGCAGAGGTCACCATGCCTTCATGCATCCAGATACCTCCCCAGGTCAGCTGCATGCCATTTGTCATCGGGGCTCCCTTGTAGATACCGCCTGGCGGCATAGGTTCACCCTTTGTATAATTCGCAATAAGGGTGTTACCATCGGCATCAACCACACTTCCATATGTTGAGGAAATATGATCTTCATCCTTGGCTATAATAGGGAACACCCCCTTTGGCGTATCCTTGCCTGCCTTGCCGGAGGAAATTGTACTCCACCCTACGCGGCGTCCCGCTATGTAATAATGAGCCTGCTGCAATTCCGTATCAATCACAATACGGCGTGGGCCATCCAACCCAGCAGGCACATCCCACTGCCCGGTACTCACCGTGTCAAGAACATCCACCTTGATTTTCGGACGGGCAAAAGCATAGCCCGTTGCCATCTGAGCCAGATCATTGGGCGAATTCACACATGAGGTCACCACACAAGCGGCGGCAGCAGACATGAGAAAGTAATGTTTCATAACAGAAATGAATGAGCACAGTATCTCGACTCCTGCGGCCGCAAGCCACAGGCTTTTCGCATTTATGCACGCAGACGGTAGTTTTGTCAAGCTCATTCCGACATAGCTGCACACATTTTACCCTTGAATGGGCATATGATTCCCTTGCCACAGATGTCATATCATGCTAGCATAGGCGCATGAAATTAATCCTGGCCCCCATGCAGGATGTTACAGACCTGGCATTTATGCGCACCCTGAAGCGCATCGATTCCCTGCCGGACCTCTTCATCACAGCCTACTTCCGCAGCACTACCACTACCTGTGCTCTGGCAGAACACAATCTGCGTTGTATTGATGAAAATGAAACCGGAGTTCCCGTACTGGCACAACTAGCCGGCAGTGATGCCGATGCCTTAGTGCGGGATGCCACCATGCTGATAAACCGCCCGGGCGTTGCCGGAATCAATCTGAACGCCGGCTGCCCATCTCCGCTGGTAAACCGCCATGGGGCTGGCGCCGGGCTCCTGCGCGACACTCCGCGATTCCTGCACGTCATGCAGGCGCTGCGCGCCTGCATACCCACCGGACAATTCAGCGTAAAATGCCGTCTGGGCTGGGAAGACGCAGAAACAGAATTCCCTGATATTCTGGAATGTCTGGCCACAGCCGAACCAGATGAAGTGGGAATTCACGCCCGCACACGCCGGCAGTTATATGGAGGCACCCCTGATTTCAGTTATATAACGCAAGCTGTTCAGGCCCTTCCCTGCCCGGTGCTGGCCAATGGTGACCTGAACACCCCCGGACAAGCTGCCGATTGCCTTGCCGCAACAGGAGCAGCCGGATTGATGCTAGGGCGCGGCGCTGTACGCTACCCATACCTCTTCCGCCAGCTGCGTGGTGGACCTGCCCCCACCCGGGAGGATATGATTACCTACTACTGCATACTGGCAGAAGAAACAGGGCGTGTTCTCCTGCACAAACGGACCGAAAAGGGCCACTGCAACCGCATGAAGAAATATCTGACTTTCTGTTACCCGGATTTCACTGCTGACCAGGAATACCGGCTCCGTCGCTGCACCCAGGTGAACGAAATGCTCCGCATTCTCATAGCTGTCCAAAATAGGTAAACATCCTAAAGTAGAGCGTACCTATATCAAAGGATAGCGAAAATCACCAGCTGTTTTTGGCAAATAGATCCCCCTGATGCAAATCAGGGGGCTTTGCATGTATACTTTTATACGGATTG
>JAGBZE010000200.1 GCA_017628435.1 Akkermansia sp. | reverse complement strand
CTCTTGATGAGCTGCATCGAAATCTGCCCTTGGCAGATGAAATTGCCTCTTACGAGGCATCTAAATCCACTTGAAAGTGGTCTAAATTGCTGCGTTTGCACCGCAGCAACGACGAGCTGTTCCAGCCCGCCAAACTCCCATTTCAGGGCTTCTTCAGGATTGACGGCAAAAATACTTAATTTTTTTAATTTTACCTGTAGAATTTGAAAATTCCCCTCGTTCCCTATAGTGAGGAACGGTGCATTCTGCGCCATCAAGTCCTGAAATCTAAACAAAGAAAGACAATAATATATGAAGAAGTCCCTGCTTATCGCTCTGTTCGCCGCCATGCCCCTCGTGGCTCAGGAGTGCCCCCAGAAGCCCTGCTGCGCCCCCCAGAAGCCCTGCTGCATGAAGATGCAGCGTCCCCAGCTGACGGAGGAGCAGAAGGCTGAGATGAAGGCCAAGTTCGAGGCTCGCAAGGCTGAGCGCAAGGCTAAGTTCATGGAAAAGTTCGACACCGACAAGGATGGTCAGATTTCCGATGCCGAGAAGGAAGCCATCAAGGCTGAGTTCAAAAAGAACGCTCCTAAGTTCCGCAAGCATGGCCGCCACGGCAAGCGCTGCGGCAAGTGCTGCGGCAGAAAGGGTATGCGTCCCCAGCTGACCGAGGAGCAGAAGGCCGAGATGAAGGCCAAGTTCGAGGCCCGCAAGGCCAAGTTCATGGAGAAGTTTGACACCGACAAGGACGGTCAGATCTCCGACGCTGAGAAGGAAGCCATCAAGGCTGAGTTCGCCAAGCGCGGCCCGAAGTGCGGCCCGAAGGGACATCGTCGTCCCTGCTGCGCTCCCAAGTGCGAAAAGAACTAAGTTATATGATTACCGTTGATTTCAACGGTATAGTATAGAGACAATGGAGGTCGCCCGGAGAAATCCGGGCGGCCTTCGTGTAGATAGCAGAACAGAAGAACCGGTTACAGCTTTTGCCGCCTGCTATATGAGTTGGAAATTCCTCCTGTTCGGATTTTCTGCTTGATTTAGAGTCTTTGGCTTGCTAGTATTTCCCCGTAGAATATAATTATATCACCATCATGAAGTTTTTCCCGATTTTGCTTATCTGCGCCGCTGCTGTAGCTCTTATGCCGTCGCAGGCACAGGGTCGCCGCGGCAGCAAGCGCCCGACGGCTACTCCTTCTGCTGTAACCACTGATGCTGCTGCGGAAGCTGCTGCTCCGAAGACAGGTGTTCGTTTTGTTGTATGTTCCCCCTCGGGAGTGGCATTCCCCTCTCCTCTTTACGTGCGCAGCGGCAAAGAGTTCAAGGCTATTACAGTGGGTTCTCGTACGCCGAGTGACCGTGTGAAGCCCGTGGGAGGTGTGATTGATTTCTGGGATAAGGATCCCGGTGTTGCTGCGGATATGGCAGGTAATGGCAAACCCTCTGCCGCTGCTAAATTGCCGCCGCCCGTTTTCTCTGTGAAGACAAATGCTTCTGTAGACAGCAAGGCAGTGTGCATTCTGATTCCGAGCAAGGAAATCCAGAAGACCACGACCCTGTTTCTGAATGAGAAAGATTTCCCGCGCAAGGGTGTCCATATCATTAATCTTTCCTCATTCCCTCTGCAGATTATCACCTCTGAACAGGCTGATTATAAGGACAAGAAGGAGAGCAAGATTGGTGTTTTCATGCCTGAAAACGGAATCTGTGCTTCCAATAGCTGGAGTTTCAAGGGTGAAAAAGGGCAGCAGGTTAACTTTGTGCTTTCATATGCTGACAAGTCTGCCAAGGCATACAAGCGCCTGAAGGCTTCTTCTTTCATGCTGTCAGATCGTCAGTCTGTACTGAATGTTGTGGTGAAGGATCAGACCCGCAATATTCCCAAGATTATGACCATTCAGCTTTCTGATTCTAAGTAAGTCATTTAGAATAAACATATAGATTCTCTTCATCTATGTCTGAAAAACTTACAGAAGGTGTTATAGCGGAGCGTATTGCCCGCATTGGTGACCAGTTTGCTGTAGGCGGTGATTTTCTCTATGGTGAGGAATTGCGCAATGGCCATATCAACACTACCTATCGTGCCTGTTATCGCACAGAGGATGGTCAGGAGGAGCGCTATATTCTGCAGCGTATCAATGACTACGTGTTCAAGGATCCGGCTCAGGTGATGCGCAATGTGGAGAAGGTGACCCGCCACATCACATGGAAGCTGCTGCGCCGCCGCCGCGATGCCGCAGGTCAGACGCTGAATCTCTTCCCCGCCCGTGGTGGGCGCAATTACATTGTGCTGCCTGAAGAGGGTGGTATGTGGCGCTGCTACAACAATATTGAGGGTACCCATACCTATGATGTGGTGGAGAATACCCGCCAGGCCTACCAGGCTGGCTATGCCTTTGGTTCCTTCCAGGACCTTATCTGCGATATGAACCCGGAGGATATCAAGGAATCCATTCCGGATTTCCACAATACTCCCAAGCGCTATGCCGATTTGCTGAAGAGTGCAGAGGCAGATGTAATGGGGCGTGTGGCTAACTGCCAGGCTGAGCTGGAGCTGCTCAAGGGCTGGGAGTCCCGCTATTCCCGCATCATTGATATGCTGGCCAGTGGTGAAATTCCCACTCGCATCACGCACAATGATACCAAGATTAACAATGTGATGCTGGACGAGGAGACAGACGATGCTGTCTGTGTGATTGACCTTGATACCGTGATGCCTGGTTCGGTGCTCTATGACTTCGGCGACATGGTGCGCACGGCTACCTGCATGGCCGAGGAAGATGAGGAGGATCTGAGCAAAGTTCGCATGGAAATGCCTTTCTTTGAATCGTTGGCGGAGGGGTATCTGGATGCAGCTCACGGTTTCCTTACAACCAGGGAGGTGGAGTTCATGCCCTTTGCCGGCTGGCTTATCACGACAGAAATCGGCATCCGATTCCTGACGGACTATCTGGATGGCGATAAGTATTTCCGCACATCCAGGCCGGAGCATAATCTGATTCGTGCCCGTAATCAGTTCAAGCTTGCCCAGAGTATTGACAGTCAGTTGATATCAATGGGTAAATATGTGCGTCGACTGATGAAATCGTACAGCAAGTGATGCGCTCATTCGTACGGTACTCGGCCTTGGTGTCGGGCTTGTTTCTTGCGACATTGGCGCAGGCTGTTGAAGTGTTGACCCTGGATGCTGTTTCATCCCGTTTCAGCCATGCTGAAACGTATGAGAACAGCGCGAGTGTATTGTACGACGGATGGCGCATCAGTTTTCTTTCCCACGATGGCCGGAAAATTGGTGCGGCTCTTGTGATGGGGACTGATACATCGCATTCGGAAGGCTTGCCGCAGCTATTGTCGCGCATAGCCTCAGTAACTGGAATGGGAACGCCTGAATCGATAGAATTTGAGGGTGAGCAGGCTTCTGCTCTTCTGGTTGATCAGGAGGTAATGGGCGAGTTGACAAGGGATATGGACAATGTATTTTCCGGTAGTTCACTTGCGGCTATGGCCTATCTGCTGGATAAAGAGTACTTTGTCATTAACGGTATCTGCAAGGATGGCTCTCTGCACTGGAAAACAGCCAAAAAGAGCGGTGTAGAGCTACGTATGCCCATGGGCGAGGAAAGGCTGACTGCCATTGAAGTGAACGGCAGACAGCAGATGAATGAGTTTGCTGCCGGTGTGCTGGCAGATAAACTGGGTCTGGGTAAGAATAATGTGCCTGAAAGCACCCGGGAAACCCTCAGACGGCAGCTTTCCTGCAAGGAGGTATCGTATATGAATGCCAAGAGTAATATGCTGCTGGCACGTACCTCGCATCGCTCAATTATTGGTAAGCGCCGGACCGTGGCGCAGATGCTTAAGAAGCGTCATTACGGGGCTATTACATATCCTGAAACTCCAACCCACTGGCCTGAGGAAGAGAAGCCGGTGGTTGCAGAGGAACCGCAGCAGGAGCCTGAGAAGCCTGCTGCGGAGCCCGGGCCTGCTGTAGCACCGCTTACGCCCGAGGCGGCCAGAGAGGCCTACATCAAGGCTGTACGCGCGCTGTAATTGTCATCAGCGCGTGCTGGGTAGTTTGATTTTGGAACGAGGGTCTTTTTCAGCCCCTCATCAATGACGATTAGGGGGGGATAGATTCCCTTTTCTTACCGGAAAAAGGCTCGCTCCCGCCCTCCGCGTGGGAGGACAGGAGCGATGGGGAACAGAAGATTGTTCAAGTGTGAGGCTTAGGCCTGCTCACCCTGCTGCACCATAACGAGGCGGAGGGGAGTGGAAGCCACGAGCTCGCCGTCGAGGGTGATGTTGATGGCGTAGGTGCCAACCTTCTCGAAGCGAAGGCCCTGGAAGTTCATGATGAGGTTGCGGGTCAGGAAGGAAGCGCCTTCGGGCAGAGCCACCTTGAGGTCACCAACGATGGGCATGCGCTCCTTGTCGAGGGCGTTGCCGTCCTCGTCAACGATGGAGATACCGAGCTTGTGGTCGCCGGAGTCCTCGGGGGTGAGGCAGAGGCGGAGCGCAAGAGCGCAAGCGGGGTGAATCACGGGGAACTGACGGGCGAAGAGAGTATCGAAAGCACCCTGCACGCAGAGCTTGCCCTGATAGTCGGCGGCGTAGTCGCAAAGAACGGCAACTTGAATATCCATGGTATTTATATAATGTTGGAGTTAAGAATTGGCATGTCCCCACAGCGGGGGAAAAATGACTTCTCTACTTCTACCACAATCTGGGTTGCTTGCAAGCACAAAATGTACCATGCACCGCTGCTGACAAAATTATTTGAGTACGCGGCCAATCTGGCGGTTTGCCGCCACCATGATGGGGATGGAGGATATCAGCACGCAGAAAAGGAGCGTGAAGGATATCAGTCGGATTTCGGGCATGATTTCCTGTAATTCCAGAGAGTACATACCCATTTTGAAGAACTGGGTGACAATGATTTTCTGGGAGTACATGAAGGTGGTGACAGCTGCCGCAAACGAAACGGAAACCAGCACCAGATTTTCCATGATGAAGGTGCCGACCAGCAGTATGGGATTGATGCCGAAACTCTTCATGAGGGTGTAGATGAATTCGTTCTGGCGGTATTCCATGCCGGCAAGAGCCGTGAGCAGAATGCCCACAATGGCCACAATGCCCAGGCAGAAAGTGGCGCGGCACTGGTTCTGGTTGCCCAGGATGATGTCCATTTCCTCCAGAAGGGCAGCGGCAGAGGAAACATTGCCCTCCAGCTTCTCCAATGTCTTGAGTTTGTTCAGAAAACGGCTTATCCTGTGCAGTGACTCAGCGTTTTCCAGCTCCTGCACTTGAAGCAGCATGCGGATGTAGCGCGAGCCGGAGTTGGAGGCATTCATTCCCTCCACCAGTTCCGGCGGCACCAGCAGGGCACCATTCTGCACAAGGCGCATGAGCAGGTGGTCGCTGGGCAGGTGGCGCACCATGGCAGTGAAATTGCTCCACTGCGAGATGCCGCTGATATCCACGGGGCCGGGCGGCAGGGGGGCATTGTCCTCCGGGTAAAGCAGGGTGGGGCCGCCGCTGGGCGAGAGCAGAGGCATGAACTGCCCGGCGCGCCGGAAATCATAAGTGATAATCTGCACGGGATGGCGTTCGCCGGCAGTGGCGCTTCCCGCAGGGATGACTGCAACAGAATCTGCTCCCAGCAGGTCCTGTGTTTCTGCTCTGCTGGGTATGCAGGGCGAGCCGCTGCCGCCGGGTATCACAAAGAATGCGGCCACCAGGTCGCCGCCGCGGCTGCGTATCTTGTCGCGTATGGCTTTGGCGGAGATAACATAGCTGCCCAGGAAAAACAGGGCGCAGAGGGAAAGGAAATAAACGACCAGCACGCGGGCCAGCGGACTGGAGGCACGCGTGAACCAGCGGTGTACCGTGTCTTTAGCAAGGTACAGAATGGTCAAAATCAATGAGATCATCTGCCAGTTCGAGAAGTCGTTGGTCGTGAGTGCTGATGATGCAGATACGCCTGGCGGCATCCTGGGTCACCAGTTTCTTGATAATATCGGTGTTGCCGTCATCCAAGCCGGAGGTGGGTTCATCCAGCAGGATGGTGGGGGCATTCTTCATGAGGGTGCGGGCCAGG
>JAGBZE010000199.1 GCA_017628435.1 Akkermansia sp. | reverse complement strand
CTAAAGGCTAGGCAAACTATAAGAGAGGGCCGTCCCATGGGGCGGCTCTCTCTCTTTCTGCCCATGTGGCTGGAATAATCATGCATATATGCGCTTGCAACTAAAAATAAATGTTAAAAAATGGGTAAAGGGTGTAAATTCCTAAACTTTTAGTTGGAGGAGTAAAAGAAAACATTTTCCTTTGTCGCAGAAATCAACTAAAATTTTAAGAGATATGAAACGTACGAACGAACTGACCCGTGCCGAACTGCAGGTGATGAATATCCTGTGGGATATGGTGAAGGGTACGGTGAGCGAGATCCTGGAGAAGTTTCCCGAGCCCCAACCTGCCTACAATACGGTGCTCACCTTCCTGCGCATACTGAAGGAGAAGAAGTTTGTGGCGAGCGAACCTATAGGCAAGCAGCACCGATTCTATCCGCTGGTGCAGCACGGCGAGTACACCCGCAACTATATGCGCAGCGTCAAGGACAACCTCTTCCGCGGCTCGGCAGCCAGCTTGGTCAACTTCTTCGTCAAGGAAGAGAACCTCTCGGCAGAGGAGGTGGAGGAACTGATAGCGTTGCTGAGAAAGAACGAATAGCTTATTGTCTGAGGACCCAGAGAATTCACAATTCACAATTCACAATTCACAACTCAAAATTCATGTACACCTTTCTCCTTTATATATTAAAAGTTTCGCTCAGCCTGGCGGCGTTCTATATGTTCTACAAGCTGCTCTGCAGTCGCGACACGCTGCATCGGTTCAATCGCTGCTTGCTGCTGTTCATCCTGGCCCTCTCGGCCGTGTTGCCCTTCATGTATATCGACCTTGGCATCATCAGCCACGAGGCTGCTGTGGAGATAGGCCAGCTGGGTGCAATGCTTGAGGATGAGCCTGTGGAGATGGCTGCGATGACAGACACTCCTGTATCGCTGTGGCAACGCATTCCTTGGCAGCTGATACCATGGCGAATGATACTGGGCGGAATCTACTGTGCCGGACTCCTCGTGTGCCTGGCCCATTTCGTAGGATCGCTCCTCTCCATCGCCCTGCTCATACGCCGCAGCAAACGGCGCGTGATGGCCGATGGCACCATCCTCGTCGCCCACAACAAGGCTTACGGACCCTTCTCGTGGATGCGCTACGTGATAGCTTCGGCTCAAGACTTGGATGAGAACTTCGATATGATTCTCGCGCATGAGCGTGCCCATATACGCCTCGGCCATTCGTGGGATCTGCTCTTCGTGCAGCTCTGTGCCACGGCGCAGTGGTTTAACCCCGCTGCTTGGTTGCTCAAGCGCGAACTGGAGGCTATCCACGAATATGAGGCCGATAGCGACACCCTGCGCCAGGGGTTTGATGCCCGCCAATACCAGCTGCGCCTCTTCGAGGAGGCCGTGGGCGTGAAGTTCAATACGATCACTAATAATTTCAATAATTGTTCCACTAAAAAACGTATTATTATGATGATGAAAAGACAAACCAGTCCGTGGGCACGGATGAAAGCTCTGTTCGTGCTCCCCGTAGCCTTCGTGGCAGTAACCGTAATCTCTTGCACCTCACCGAAGGAGAAGAAGACAGATGCCAACCAGGAGGTTGTGCAGCAGAGTCAGCCGGCAAGTGCTCCTGAGATTCAGGTAGTAACCTATGCTCCCCAACCTAAGGAGGTGGAGCAGGGCGAAGTGTTCCAGGTGGTGGAAGAGCAGCCCATGTTTCCCGGTGGCATGGAAGAGATGATGAAGTTCTTGCAGCAAAATGTAAAATATCCCAAGGAGGCTCAGGATCAGGGTAAGCAGGGCCGTGTGATTGTGCAGTTTGTGGTAAACAAGGATGGCAGTATCAGCAATGATACCATAGTTCGCTCTGTAGATCCCTTGCTCGATGCCGAGGCTTTGCGCGTAGTACGTAGCATGCCCAACTGGACACCCGGTAAGCAGCGTGGTAAGGAGGTGCGCGTACGCTTTACATTGCCTGTAGCCTTCCGCTTGGATGGTGGTACAGAAAGCAAGTCGGCCGAGGTAAAGCAGGTTGCCAAGGTTCCGACTCAGGGCGAAGAAATCTTTAACGTCGTAGAGCAGATGCCCGAGTATCCTGGTGGTGTGGGAGAATTGATGTAGTTCATACAGCGGAATATCAGGTATCCCAAGGAGGCTCAGGAGCAGGGTAAGCAGGGCCGTGTGGTTGTGCAGTTCGTGGTGGAGAAAGATGGCAGCATCACAGATGCCAAGGTGGCAAGATCTGCTGACCCCCAGCTTGATGCCGAAGCCTTGCGTATTGTAAGCGAAATGCCTAAGTGGACACCCGGTAAGCAACGCGGCAAGGAGGTGCGCACACGCTTTACTGTTCCTGTAACCTTCCGACTAAGCAATTAAAATTCCACTGATCAAGCGACATTGTAAAAATAATTTCTTCATGATGCAATGTCCAATAGAGCGGGCGCTTCCTTAAGGGGGCGTCCGCTCCGTCTTGTGGATCAATCGTTAGGCTTATTCAAAGTGTAGGGAAGAGGCTTGGTCGAGAATTTTCATAGGCTTGACAAAAAATTATCATAGGTGCGACAACACTTTTTCAAGCCTCTGATTTTTTTTCAAGGACATGCAGCCGCGTACTGGAATAATATAAAGTGGGCACATCCAATTGGATGCGCCCACTTCGCTATAATGGTTACGCTAATGTATTACTTCTGGTAGCGCTGTTGCTGTTGTTGCAACTTCTGTTGCTCTTCCAGCTCTCTCTGCATAGCCTCAAGGCGAGCCATCATGCCGCTCTTTTTCTTGGGCTGCTGTTGGTTCTTTGCATAGTTGGCCTCGAGCTGTACGAGAAGTTTGTTCTCGTCAATCGTCTTACGCAACACGAACAT
>JAGBZE010000198.1 GCA_017628435.1 Akkermansia sp. | reverse complement strand
TGCTTAGTCTCGATATTCATCCTGATACAACAGCTCCTGCCGACAATGGACAGACCCCACTGAGACGAGCAGTTCTAAACAAAAGCGTCGAAGCAGCAACCATATTAGTAAACAAAGGCGCGGACGTTAACCACATGTCTGCAGAAGAAGATGCGGAACCTATTGCATTCCTTGCAATTAACGTTAACAACCTGGCCTTATTAGAATTACTGCTTAAAAATGGGGTATATCCCGACACATATATATACCACACCGGCGAAACTTTGCTGATGCGTGCAGCGCAACGCTCAACAGCTGCAATAGTGGAACTACTCATTAATTATGGAGCTAATCCAAATGAAGTAAACGCTTTAGGAGCATCTCCCGTCATGTATTCAGCCATGGGTCTCAACCTGGCCACCTTAAAGATGCTAGAATCAAAAGGTGCTGATTTAAAACATAAAAAAGAATACAATGTAGGAGGTGTAGGAACCATGATATGCGATGCGTCTGCTATTTCTTATCATGCAGCAGGCAATATCTATACGGGAAAAGCTGCAACTGCATTTTATTCGTATTTGGTACAAAAAGGAGCAGCTAGAGAAGGTAGGCCTGCAAGAAACGTGGGCATATTTTCCACTCCGGAAGCACTACTTGTAAACGGATTTTTATTGGATAGAGAGCGTAAAACAGCTGCAATCAATCATGAGAGAATGCAAAAGAAACGATTCTCCCAGCTAGAACAAAATGCTACTCAAGCGCCAGATAACAGCATGGCAGATACCAAAAATGTAGATACTAGCAAGGAATCTTCGCCCTCTCCTGATTCGGAGAAGAGTCAGCAAATCACCACATCACCCGAATCGGCAGAAATGCCCACTTCCGCGACACTGGCCGCTTCAAATGAAGAACAGTCGGCAACTACCGCTTCTGAGCCGGTAGAAACGACCGCCCCGGAAGCACAGGGGGCGACTGCAACCGGGCTGCACGAGGCAGTCAAAGCAGGCAAACCCTCTTTGGTAAAAGCTGCACTTGCTCAGACTACAAATCTGGAGATACGAGATGCGGAAGATCACACCGCATTAATGGTGGCTGCCCTGGAAGATCGCTCGACCTCCGCCCGTCTTCTGATTCAGGCCGGAGCAGATGTCAATGCCAAATCTCAGCAATACGGGACAAGTGTACTGATGATGGCAGCCATGAAGGGATATCACGAGGTTGTAGCCGAACTACTGGCCGCAGGAGCCAAGGTGAACGAAACCAACAAATCCAAGTTTACCGCACTTATGCTGGCCGCTCGTGGAAATCATAAGACCGTAATTCAGCAGTTGCTTAATGCAGGGGCAAGAAAAGACATGAAAGACAGCAGCGGTAAAAAAGCCGTTGAGCATGCAACATCTTCTGATGTGAAACGACTCCTCAGATAAACAAGATTAGAGAAGATACCGCTCACTGCCCGGTTTGCACCAGAATAGGATTGCAAGCCGGGCGGGTTTGTGGTAGAGTGCCGCTGTTGCCACATGAGAGAAGAACTTGCAGCAAACGAAGACATTGTCTTTGCCCAGCAGAACCAAAAGGTTGTGATGGGTCGCGGGAGCACGGTCAACAGACCCCGCCAGCTTGTCAGTGTAGGTGGTGTTATCACCTGGCACCTGCTGGCATTGATAGCCTTGAACCTCTGGCTGCTGAGACTCCTGGGCTATATTACCCTGCCCTGGTAACTCCCATTTTTCATCGCAAAACGAAGCCCGCCGGATTGGCGGGCGTTCCTGTATCAGCTATCAGCGGCGCATGCGTTTAACAGGCATCACCTCACGGGCTGCACAATCCTGTGGAGCAGATGGGATTTCCTCGCAGGCCCCTCCCTGGAGCACTTCCAGCTCCGTCACCGGGCGGATTGGAGTCATCACATCGCCCAGGTCGGCATAATAGTGCTTCTGCGTCAGCCGAACCAGTTGCCCCGGTTTGAGCTCTGCCAGTTTCTGCAGCATACCGTCCGGCTGCCCAGGCACATCGTTCCGGGCATCAACCATGAGCATATTGCCGGCAGCAGCCTTATCATCGCCATACTTGCCGGGCTTCTCATACGCCTCATTGGTAAGCACACGGAACCGGGCAACCTTCACGGCATGGTCACAGCGATCCGGGCACAGGGCCGTGCGGAAATAACATGGGCGTTCCATGGAGCCCAGATACTGAGCCGTCACCGTATTGGATGCAAGGAGGTCTGCTTTCTCCGGCAGAGGAGAAGCCATAACAGAGGGCAGCCAAGCTGCGAACATGAGAAAAAGTTTCGATTTCATATGCGTAACATTTGTTTAGACGTAAATAAAGCGTGCCACGTTGAGAATATTATTCAACTTTTTTCAAAAGGCAACAGAATCCTCCTGCTCCGAATCCATGCGCCGGCAACAGACGATATGCCGGGAATGAGGCCAGAGCTGAACGGAACGGAGCCAGCAGTGGCACCTCCACAGCCTGCCAATCCGGGTTGCGCTTAAGGATATAAGCCATCACCTTCTCGTTTTCCTCCGGGTCATAGGTACAGGTGGTGTACACAATATGCCCACCGGGAGCAACACACTGCACAGCAGAAAGCATAATCCCCTTCTGGCGCTTGGCATTTCCATTTACCATACCGGAGCCCAGGCAACCGGGATTCTTAATCCCCTTGCATAGCAGGGACTGCCCGCTGCAGGGAGCATCCACCAGTAACAGGTCAAACTGCTCACCGCTGCGGGCCCACTGGTCCGGTCGGTTTCCCGTTACCCGCACCTGCGGCATACCGCATTGCTCCAGATTCTGGCGCAGAATACCACGCCGCCCGGGATGCACCTCATTGGCCGTATGATTTTCTGCCCCGAAACGCGCAGCCATCAGCATGGTCTTGCCACCGGGCGCGGCACACATATCAAGCGAGGATGCAGGAGCCGGCACCTCTGACAGACACGCAGACTCCCAGCAGGATGATAAATCCAACGAATAATACAGGCCGGCCACATAGTCTGCATGCGCCGTGGGCTTCACCCCTTCTGCCGGCACATACACGCGCGGAGGCAGCCAGGGTGCATCCAGCTCCGTGCAGGCAAAGGGAGGCACATAATCCTGCGGAGCCCGCGCTGTGAGCACTACTGCCTGGCGGGAGGATACACCTGCCCGCATAGCCGAGAGCAACGACTCCGCGGCATCCCCCTCTAAACCGAGACGAGCGCAGAGTCGCCGTTCTCCCTTGGCAAAATCCTCAGCCATAGCAGCACGCTAGCATCAACCGCGGGCCTCTGCTTCTACAAGAGCCATCTTGGCAGCACCGATGATACCGGCCTCATTGCTGAACTGAGCCGGCAGAATGCGCAGCTTCTCGTAATGCGGGGCATACATCTGAGCTTTCAGGTAGGCACGCAGCGGTTCCATGAGCAGGTCACCAGCCTTGGCTACACCACCGCCAATAATGAAGGCAGCGGGATTCAGCAGATAATGGCAGTTCAGCAGACCGGTTGCCAACTTGCGGGCAATATCATCCCACATAGCCAAGGCCACGGCATCGCCATTCTTGGCTGCGAGCTCCAGCGGATACGGAGCACAGTCCTCAAAACTCTTCTCCGGCCCTGCGGCGGCATAAGCAGCAGCGGCATCTTCCTGAATACGGGTATGGCCGATATAGTTTTCCAAAGCTCCATGATTGTGGTAATAGCCTT
>JAGBZE010000197.1 GCA_017628435.1 Akkermansia sp. | reverse complement strand
ATCAGCGAGGAGGAAATGGCTGAAATCCAGGCCATGCTGGCAGAGGAGCAGAAGAAGCCTATCTGGAAGACGATCCCCTTCATGGTGGGCTGCGGTCTTCTCGTAGCCACCATCGGCATCTGCACCGTCATGGTGGTTCAGAAGCAAGCGGAGGATGCCCGTATCCAGGCTCATATTGAATATACTAACAGCCTGCTGCGCCGCGCTCAGGAAATCAACATGAAGGGCGTGGAAAATCAAGCTGACGCCGCCAGAAAAAAGGTGGATGTCACCTGCAGCATGGCTGATGCCAAAGCGCTTATGGAAGTTGTGGTTGACCCCTTCGTATTGGGCGAAAACGGCAAGCCGCGCTACGGTGCCCGAGCCGAAGGTGTTGCGCAGAATGCATGTCTGCTGCTGGGCCTTGCCGCTGAGCAGGACACAGCTATCCGCGACATGATTTTCGACACCATGGGCAAGAATTGCGTCACCATCAAGCCTTCCCTTTTCAACTGGCTGCTCCAGCGTGTTGCTATTTCCGACGCAAAGGGAGTAAATGCCAGTCTGAAGAAACTCTCCAAGACCATAGCCGACAAGAAAACCGCCAAACCCTGGGCTAAGAAGACCCAGCTGCTGGCATACATCTGGGAATGCATCGGGCTGCGTGTCACAGAATCTGATGTTGAGGAAATTATTAATCTGTTCAAGGATGATGTAACAGATGCAACCTTAACAAACAACCTGTGCATCTGCCTGGACAACATTCTCATGATGATGGACGACACCGACGCCAAGGCCAGGGTAGGTGATGAAATTTTCAACACCATGCCGGAAAAGCTGAGAGACCACACCGCACTTGTCGGCACGCTCGGGCGCGCATGCTCCACAGCAGCACTGGAATACTACAAGAAAGAAATCGCCGGTTCCAAGGGATGGAACGGAGCAGGTTCTACCCTGATTGGATGCTGGGGCAGTGATGATATTCTGGACTATGTACTGGAGCAAAAGGAAGCCAATAGCGACAATCCCAAGGCACTCGCCCGCATCAACGATGTCATCGCCACAATCCTGAAGCAGGATCGAGCACGCAGCCAGGAAATGGCTGACAAGCTGCTCGCCATGTGCTTCGAAAACCCTTTCAGTGACACCTCCGGTCTGCAGGCCATCATCTACAAGACTGACCCTGATTCCTACGAATACATTGGTGATTCCCATCCGGATCTTGCCTCTCTGAAAGAGCAGCAGAAGGAACTGGAAATCCTGCGCAAACAGAAGCAGCGTGTTATCAATGTACTGGGAACACTCAGCGACCACGATTGGGTAATCAACATCCTGAAGAAGTACGCTACCGACAAGGACGAGAACATCAAGCATGAGGCAGAACGCGCCATGGAGAGAACCCGTGCCAACGGCGTACGAATTGCCCAGATGCGGGAGCAGTACAATGCTCGCAGCAAGGATTGAGCCTATTTCTCATTTTTCATCTGATTTCAGGCGCCGCATGGTTCACCATGCGGTGCTTTTTTATTATTTCCTACTCCACAAACCTCTACCCGACCAGCCCCTAGACGCTATACCTCCCAGATATCAACATGGAATTTTTCCTTCAATTGCGATTTTATACTTGCCAAAGCCAATTTTCCATGTATAATTGCTCCGGCTATATGCAGCGAGCTGTAGCGCAGGCTGGTAGCGCGCTTCGTTCGGGACGAAGAGGTCGCAGGTTCGAATCCTGTCAGCTCGATTTTTCTTTTTCCGGTTTTCACCGGCAGCTGCCCAACAGGCAGCAGCGCAGCGGAGATTGGTCTCCGCTTTGGCGCACTAGGAGGAGGGAATGGCACTGGCCACCCGGCGACTGATACCAAAGCCCCCCCCGTCTCTACTTCATTTCACCCCATACATATCATTTATGTCAGGTCATAACAAATGGTCCAAGATTAAGTTCACGAAGGCTGCTGCCGACGCGAAAAAGGGCAAGGTTTTTGCCCGTTTCTCCAAGGAAATCACCCTGGCTGCCAAGAGCGGCGGTGGCGATGTAGACACAAACCCGCGCCTGCGCACAGCAATTGAAGGTGCCAAGGCAGCATCCATGCCCAAAGATAACATCGATCGCGCAGTCAAGAAGGGCACGGGCGAACTTCAGGGAGAAGCCATTCAGGAAGTGACCTATGAGGGTTACGGCCCCGAGGGTACAGCTATCATCGTTGAGGTAGCAACCGATAACACCAACCGCTGCTCCTCCGAAATCCGCACCATTTTCTCCAAGAACGGTGGCAACATGGGTACCCCCGGCTCCGTTTCCTACCAATTCGACCGCAAGGGCGAGGTCCGCATCATTGATGCCACGCTTGATGAAGACACAGCCATGGAGCTGGCCATGGACTGCGGTGCTGATGAGTTCGAGGCTGGAGATGAAGAAGGCGAATGGGTATTCACCTGCGGCCCCACTGATCTGGGCACTGTTTCCGAAGCCCTGGGCGCAGCCGGCAAGAACGTAACAGGCATGAAGCTCATCTCCGTTCCCCAGAATCCCACCCTGATTTCTGATGTAGCCGTCGCCCGCAAGGTCATGAAGCTCTATGACCTGCTTGATGACTACGACGACACGATGAACGTGTTCGCCAACTTCGAAATCGATGAGGCTGTACTTGAACAGCTCTGATTATCGAACTCCATATTTGGCATATCCATATAAAAGGGTAGGCGGAAGCCTCAAATCCGCCTGCCCTTTTCACTTGATTAACTGCTCATTTTTCTGAGAGCCATGACCGCGCCGGAAGAGACCCCGAACATCCTGCGGCAACAGCGCAACAAGCGCCCCCATCACAACCGCCGCCCTCGTCCCCAGGGGGATAACAACGAGCCCCGGAAAGAACGCCAGGGTGGCAACTCCGTGCGCCGCGAATCCGTCAGGCACAATAATAATGGCAACAGGCCACAGAAAAACAAAAATAAGCAGAACAACAACCAGAACCAGAGTCAGGGACGCGCATTCGTCCCTGTAGGAGAACCGGAAAGCATTACCGGCATTCTGGAAATCACCAACAAGGGCTTTGGATTCATCCGCACAGCAGATAACGACTGGGCTCCCTCCGACTCTGCCATTTATGTGCCGGCAGACATCATATCCGAGCTGCGACTTCGCCCCTGCGTGCAGCTCACCGGCATGGCCCAGCGCTATGAACGAGGCCACCAGCTCATATCCGTTCAGAAGGTAAACGGACTCGAACCAGCAGAAGCAGCAGCCTGCCCGCATTTCGATGACCTGAAAGCAGTCAACCCTACTCACAGGCTTTCCTTCGAAACGCTTCCTTCCCGCTTCACCACCCGCACACTGGATCTCATGGCACCGGTAGCCCGTGGCCAACGCGGACTTATCGTAGCCCCGCCCCGCACCGGCAAGACAACCTTACTCATGCACATTGCCGAGGGTGCCATTGAAAACTACGGCGAGGATTTACACCTTATGGTTCTCCTTGTGGACGAGCGCCCGGAAGAAGTAACCGAATTCAAACGAGCCCTTCCCCATGCCGAAATTTACGCTTCCAGCAACGACAGCAACGTACGCGAACACTGCCGCATGGCAGAACTGGCCATTGAGCGAGCCAAGCGCCTCGTTGAAGCAGGCAAACATGTCCTCATTCTGCTGGATTCCATCACCCGCCTGGCTCGTGCCTACAATAACGCCGAGCGCGGAAGCGGCAGAACCATGAGCGGCGGCATTGATGCCCGTGCTCTGGAAACACCTCGTCGCTTGTTTGCAGCAGCCCGCAACACCCGCGGAGCGGGCTCCCTCACCATTCTGGCCACAGCCCTGGTAGAAACCAACAGCCGTATGGATGACCTCATCTTCCAGGAATTCAAGGGAACAGGCAATATGGAGCTGGTACTCAACCGCCGTATCGCCGAAATGTATATCTACCCTGCTGTGGATATCCTGAAGAGTGGCACCCGCAGAGAAGAACTCATACTCCCTGAACTCTGGCTGGAAAAGGTACGCCTCATCCGCCGGGGTCTGGCAAACCACAAGCCCACAGAAGCTATGGAGCGCCTGCTCTTTTTCCTGAAGAAGTGCCACACAAATGCTCAGCTCATGCAGGATTTGAAAGCCCAGCGCTGATTCTGCCTTGGCATATCCTTGGGGCAGACGCGGTTTAGACTTGCAGAAAGCCGCATATGCGGCTAGAATGAGCTCCGTATGATGAACCGCACACTTTTCTGCTTTATTGCGGCACTGCCGGCACTTGCCACAGACTTCCCTCCCCCCATTCCCGATGGGCCGGTAGAGTACACGGATGTAAGTTACGATACCAATTATGGAAGTTATGGCGATCCCTACGAGTCTGGCAGCTATACGCCTGCGGCAGCCCCTTCCCTCGTACCTGCTTCCAGCTCCGCCCGCCGAGGCTATGTGAATATCAACGCTTATTCATCCAACTACCAGGTGCGAGGCATGGGTGTGACTAACACTCTGAGTAAATATGGCTACTCTTCGGTAAGCGCATCATACAACCTGCCTGCTCACACATTCTCGGCCTATGGTCTGCAGCACCGCATCAGCGGGGAATACGGCGTGGTATGGGATGCTTCATGCCCTCTTGGTGACACTCCCGTAGCCCGGCTAAGCTACGGATTAGGAAAGGAGATTTTCCCCAACCTCATAGCAGAGGTGGGCTACAGCTTCCGCCACGGTGGACTGGAAGGCTTCATGGCACGTTATTTTGACGGTGCATCCCACCGCGCCACGCAGGAACTCTACGCTTCTGTTACATTCAACGATTACCAGAAGGGCTTCTTCGGCAAGATTGAAACCGGCGCAGCATTCTATGGACTTACCGGTTTGTACTTTGATATCGAGGCCGGCTACCGCTTCACAGATGTTATGATAAGGGGCAATATGGGAGTCGATATGGAATTCTCTGCAGGCGTGGCACCCTCCATCGGATACTGGGGAAGTGACGTAGAAGGGTCTGATGCCTACCGCCTCAAGCTGGCATTGTTACCCTACTCCCAAACCGGCACTTTCGGTCGCGATGCCAAAGCCTATGTGAAACCCTGGGTACAGTGCGCCTGGACCGGCAGCAACGCTTCAAAAATTGATCGGGTTACAGATAAATCCGGTATCATTGATCACTTCCAGATTACCCTGGGCGTAGACTGCGGACTCAATTTCTGATAAAAAAAGCTTGCATGGGGCATGCTACTCGTGTAGAATGCCCCCGCAACACGCCGGATTAGCTCAGTGGTAGAGCACCCGATTTGTAATCGGACGGTCGTCAGTTCGACCCTGACATCCGGCTCTCACAAACAAAGGCCTCTATACCAGAGATGGTACAGAGGCCTTTTGCATTAGCATTGACAAGCAAAAGGAAAAATATTATCATACGCGCATGAAGCTCCTCCCGATTCTGGCTACAATCCTGACCGCAGGCATGGTTCTTGCAGAACAAGAGCCCGCTGCTGCCCCGAAGGATCAGTCTACCGATTTGATGACCATGACCCAGGACGCCCGCTGCAAGCAGGTGATAGTGACATGCCTCATCAATGGGCAGCCTATGCGCATGATGCTGGACACCGGCGCCACCCACACTGTACTGCACGAGGAAAGTGCCGCCGAGCTGAAGAATGCCCGCTGGATTGACACCAGCAAAATGCTTTTCCGCGGTAATTCCAGCCAGCGTCCCAAATTGCTGATAGCACCGCTGCAGGTTGGCCCGGCAGAATCCCCGGAGCACCCCATCATGGT
>JAGBZE010000196.1 GCA_017628435.1 Akkermansia sp. | reverse complement strand
TCACAATTTCTCGAAAACTTTGGGACACATGTGGAATGATACCCCCCGATACTTCGTAATTTAGAATCATCTGCCCTGTCGGGCAGAGAGAATTTCCGCTGACGCGGAGAGAATTTCGCCCTGGCGGGCAGAGAGAATTTCTGCTGGCGCAGAGAGAATTTCGCGGACGGTGTCCGCGAGAGATTAAGGAGCTGCCCGGAAACGGGCAGGGAATTTCTACTTCGTAATTCGCACTTCCCCTCATGCATCCGGGGCGGTGTCTGGCCAATCGTGGCGGGGGTAGCGGCCGGCGAGGTCTTTCTTCATCTGGGGGTAGCCGTTGCGCCAGAATGAGGCCAGGTCGCTGGTAATCTGGTAGGGACGCTGGTTGGGCGCCAGGATTTCCACCAGGCATTTCACGCGCCCCTCCGCAATGACCGGCGTCTGCGGCACCCCGAAAAGCAGCTGGCATTTGAGGCCGAAGGTGGGGGTGCCGTCCTCGCGGTACAGGAGCTTGACTTCCCGCCCATTGCTCAGTTTGATGGATTTGGGCGCGTAGCGGTTCAGGCATTCTTTCTGCCAGGGGGAGAGCCATTCGCCCAGAATGGGCAGCACGGGGCGGTTCTGAATCTCTTTGTAACTGACGGCGCCCTCGCAGAGCATGGTGATGGCGACAAGGCGGTCTTCCTCTCCGAAATCCGGCATTTCCAGCTCCGGCATGGCGGTGCGCAGGCAGCACAGGCGGTTAATCCACTGGAGCACGTGGCCATCCCACCCCTCCAGGCGCAGGTTGCCGCGCAGCACTTGCTCCGCCAGCAGCGGGGCGGCGGCATCCGGTGCGGCATCGCCGGTTTCTTCCCCGGCAATCACCAGGTCGCGGTAGAGGAGCCTGTGGTGGTTCAGCACGCGCTTTCTGGCGGGGTCGAACACGGCCACATCGTCCTCATGCACCGGCAGGTCATCTGCGGTGAGAATGGTGCAGCGGGCCAGGCGGGTCTCTACATTCCTGCCGCCCACTTCGGTCATGTCTGCAGCCAGGAAAATGGCTGCATTGCGGGCCACGGAATCTGCCGCGATGCTGCCGCCGCGGCGCTGGCAGAGGCGGGCGGTGCCGGTGGCGGTGTTGTTGCGGGCGGCCACGTGGGCGGGGAAACTGCCCAGCAGACCACGCACCACACCGGCGCGGTGGGCGGCGAAATCCGGCGCGGTGGGGTGCCCGTGCATCATCTGGCGGAAGGCCTGGGCCACCTCGCGGGCGGCGCGGGCCATGATGCCCAGGCGGTTGCATTCTGCCGGGTTGAAATGGAGCTGGATGGCGGTCTCCAGTGCGCGCCACTCGGCCTGGAAATCGGTGAAATCGTCCTCATGGCGCAGGGTATTGCTCAACCCGGTGGACAGGGCAATGGATTCGCCCTGCAGCAGGGCGGCAATGGCGGCCATTTCTGCCTGGCAGCCATAGTCCTGGCCAGCTACCAGCAGGCGAGCCAGCACCGGGGGCAGGGGGAATTGCAGCATACTCCGCCCGGTGGGGGTGAGTCCCCGGGAATCGGCAGCGCCCAGTTCCTCCAGCAGTTGCCAGGCGCGGGTGGTTTCGGCCTCGGTGGGGGCATCCGGCCAGGGGAAGCGGCGGATATCTGCCAGGCTGCGGCATCCCCAGGCCAGCAGGTTCAAGAAGGCCTGCGAAATATCGGCCCGGTGAATTTCCGGCGAGGGGAAGGGGGCGCGGCGGCGGTGTTCGGCCTCGCTCCACAGGCGGATGCAACGCCCGGGGCCCAGGCGGCCGGCGCGGCCGGTGCGCTGCTCTGCCTGGGCCTGGGAAATGGGGACCACATGCAGGGTGGAGATGCCGCGGAGCGGATCCCAGCGGGATTCGCGGGCGGTGCCGCTATCCACCACCGAGCGCACGCCCTCGATGGTGAGGGAGGTTTCTGCAATGTTGGTGGAAACAATGACGCGCGGGCGGCTGCCGGGCTCCACGGCCTGGGCCTGGGCTTCCGGCGTGAGCTGGCCATGCAGGGCAAAGACATCGCGCCCGCGCATCCAGCCCACATTTTCCAGAACCTCTACCGTGCGGCGGATTTCGTATGCCCCCGGCAGGAAGACGAGCACATCGCCGCAGTCATCGTGCTCCACCAGCTGGCGCACGGCGGCGGCGCATTGCTCCCACACGGGCGGGGGCTGCACATAGCCGAACTTGTTGCGCACCGGCACGGGCGGCATGTAGCTTACCTCCACCGGGAAAAGCCGCCCCTCTGCCCGCAGCACGGTGGCTTGCGGCAGGTAGCCCTGCAATTTATCAAGCTCCAGCGTGGCCGACATGACGAATACGCCTATCTCCGGGCGGCTGTGGCGCTGCAGCTCCAGCACGCGCGCCAGGCACAAATCGCCGCTGAGACGGCGCTCATGCACTTCATCGAAAATGACGGCGGATACGCCCTTCAGCTCCGGGTCCTCGGTGAGTCGGCGTTCCAGGATACCATCGGTCACAAACAGAATGCGGGTGGCGGCGCTGCGCTGGGAGTCGAATCGCACGGTGTAGCCTACCTCCTGGCCGAGCCGGCAGGGAAACTGCCGCGCCACGTAACCCGCCAGCAGACGCGCAGCCAGCCGCCGCGGCTGCACCACGATGATGGTGCCCTGTTCCCCAAGCCCGGCCTCCAGCAGCATGCCCGGCACACGGGTGGATTTGCCGCTGCCTGTGGGCGCGCTGAGCAGCACACAGAACCCCGGCTGACGCACGGCTTCCAGGATTTCTCCGCGTATCTGGTCAATGGGTAACATAGGCGCGCCGCATTGTACATTATGCTCCCGGGAGAAGTCAAATTTAATTACGAATTACGAGTTACGAATTACGAAGTAGAAATTCCCTGCCCGTTTCCGGGCAGCTCCTTAATCTCTCGCGGACACCGTCCGCGAAATTCTCTCTGCGCAGCAGAAATTCTCTCTGCCCGCCAGGGCGAAATTCTCTCCGCGTCAGCGGAACTTCTCTCGGCCCGCCAGGGCAGATGATTCTAAATTACGAAGTATCGGGGGGGTATCATTCCACATGTGTCCCAAAGTTTTCGATAAAGTGATTTGAAGGCGAGCGCAGCGAGCGGAAAAATGAGCCCGCAGGGCGGCACTTTTCTTAGCGCGGGGCGTAAGCCCCGGGATAAACAGATAAAGATATCAGAACCCCGAGCGAAGCGAGTGGGTGGCAGATTACTAATGCACTGTGTTCTAATAAGCTGCGTTAAAACAATATCTTTACCCTGCATATTCTGTCACCCCGCCGGCTGGCGGGGTTCCGATTCTTTTATTGTTCCAATCCCAGGGCTAAAGCCCTGGGCTACGAAAAGTTCCGCCCTTACGGGCTCAAAATTCCGCGCACTACGTGCGCAAGAATAGGAAGATAAATCACAATTTCTCGAAAACTTTGGGACACATGGGGAAATTGAGGTAGATTATCATTCAGGGCTTGCAGGAATGCAGGCAATATGCTATAAGCTATTAGTTGCCTATGCCGAGAATTGCGGTCATCAGTGATATTCATGCAAACCTGCACGCCCTGTATGCAGTCATGGCTGACTTTCAGGGGGAGCAGTGTGATGCCGTTGTGTGCCTGGGGGATGTTGTGGGCTATAATGCTTATCCTCAGGAGTGTGTGAACGAAATCCGGGCGCTGGGGTGTCCGGTGGTGAAGGGGAATCATGATGAGGAAGTGGTGAATCTGGAGCATACCCGCATGAATCCTATTGCCCGCCAGGCGATGGAGTGGACGCGTTCCTGCCTGGATGAGGAAAGCCTTAACTGGCTGAGGCGGCTTCCGTTGCAGCGCATTGAGCGCTCTAAGTTCACGATGGTGCATTCCTGCCTGGACCAGCCGCAGGCGTGGAATTATATACTGAATGCCAATGATGCCACCGGGAATTTCCAGCGCCAGTTTCTGCCGCTGTGTTTCCACGGGCATACGCACCAGCCCCGCGTTTTTGTGTGGGACGGCCACCGTGCCAGTGAGTTGCAGGAATACTGGCAGCAGCTGGTGATGGAGGGCGAGACCCTGGTGCCCCTGCAGCCGGGGGTGAAATATTTTATCAATGTGGGGTCAGTGGGGCAGCCGCGCGATGGCGACTCCCGCGCCTGCTATGCCATATATGATTCTGATGCTGCAACGGTGCGGCTCCGCCGCGTGGCGTACGATGTGGCCGGGGCGCAGCAGGCGGTGCTGGCCGTGGGGCTGCCGGAGTACCTGGCAGAGCGACTGGGCACCGGTCATTAAATAGATATCTCTCTCATCTTTTCCGTCTGAAAAACTTACAATCCATGTCCTTCATACGAAACTCTCTTCCTGCAATCATACTGTTCATACTTGGCTCGCTGCTGGCATCATACCTGGTGCCGGGTGAGCTGGAGCAAATGAAATGGGAGGTTCCCGGAATGCCGGAGACCTACCCCGTAGAGCAGCTTTGCCGCCCGGTGTTGCTGGGGTTGCTCTGCTATCTGCCGTTTCTGGGCGCCTGCCTGTATATGTTCATGGGGACCATGGACCGCTATGTGAGCCGCAATTTTATCTCGTACTTCCTTATGTGTACGCTGATTATGCTGCTTATCTATATTCTGGCAGATTTTACGGACAACATGGAGCGCTTCCGCTCCCGATTCGATGACCCGGTGGTTCAGGCGCTGCATTTCTACGGCACGCAGCTGCCCATGTTCCTGTACCAGATTCTGCCCTATACGCTGCTGATGGGCACGCTCTGGTGCCTCAGCAAGCTTTGCGGCGGCAGCGAAATCACGGGTATGCTGCAGTCCGGGCGCTCTCTGTTGCGAGTCTGCATGCCGATTTTCATGCTGGGTACGCTGGTTTCCATGGCCTACGGCATCTGCGGTTTTCACTGGGCACCCAGCGGCTCCCTTTACCGCGAGATTGTGATGAAGCGGAATAAGAATGCGGATGGTACCCCCAAATCCATAGTTTACCGCAGCGATGCGACCTCGCGCATCTGGCGTATTGAGAGACCCGCGCTCATCACCAACCCCGGGGAACCCATGATTGGGGTGAGTATTGACCAGTTTGACCCTGAGAAACGCGGTAAGCTGGTGAAGCAGTACCGCGCCCGGAAGGCTACCTGGAACAAGGAGGACTCCACCTGGAACCTGGAAGATGTGTATGTGCGCGAGATGGCTGCCCCCGGCGTGCGCCCCAAGGACGACAGCTTTGCGCAGGTGATTAACGTGGCGTTTGAGGAAAAGCCGTATCAGATTATCAGCCCCAGCCAGAGTGGGCGCATTGATTCCATGGGCACCTCGGCGCTGTATGAGTATATCTCCTCCGGGGCAGGTTCGCGCGAGGACCGCCGCAAGAAGCGCACGGAGTGGCATGTGCGCATTGCGCGAATTTTCTCCTGCATGGTGCTGGTGCTGCTGGCAATTCCCAGCGCGGTGACATTCCAACGCCGTGGCACGATGAAGGGTATCGGCATTGCGGTGCTGCTGGCGGCGCTCATGCTGTTCTTCTACCGCGTGTTCCCGGCGCTGGGTGAATCCGGGCTCATGCAGGCCTGGCTCAGCGCGTGGATTCCGAATTTCCTCTACATCGGCATTGCCGTTTACCTGTTCCGCAAGAACCTGGCTCACCGCTCGTTTGCGGAGTGGTGGAGGTCCAAGCTCAAGGGAGAACTCTGATTTGCCTGGTATGCGGAAACCGAAGGGTATCATATTTGATTTCGACGGCGTGCTTGTCGATACAGAGTGGGCTATTTACCAGTCCTGGGTGCATCTGTATGCCCGCGAGGGACAGGAAATCTCCATTGCCACCTATGCCCCCTGTCTTGGAGCCGGGTATTCCCACTGGGACCCCGCCGCGCATCTGGAAAAGCTTACCGGTAAATCCTATGACTGGGATAAGGAAACACCCGCCCGCCAGGCCATGCTGGAGGCAGACCTGGAGCGCATGGGGCTGATGGCTGGTGCGCCGGAGCTGCTGGATTGGTGCGCAGAGCAGGGCATCTGCATCACCGTGGCGTCCTCGTCGTCCCGCCGCTGGGTGCAGGGCTGGCTGGAAAAGCTGGCCATCTATTCCCGTTTTGCCGGTGTTTTTACCCGCACGGATGGCTACGCCGTCAAACCGAATCCGGCGCTGTTTGAAGCCGCGCAGCAGTGCATGGGGCTGCAGAAGGAAGACTGCCTGATTATCGAGGATTCGGAAAATGGCACCATTGCCGCCCGGAATGCCGCCATCCCCTGTGTGGCAATCCCCAACCGCATGACCGAAAACAGCGATTTTTCTCGCGCTGCGTATCGCTGCTCCTCCCTGCGGGAGCTCCTGACTCTGCTCCAGGCCGCTTGCTAACTATGCTGTATCAGCCAGTTGCAGAATTGTGAAATAAAAATCTGTAAAAATTGTAATTTTGTGCTTGCAATAGGCGCAGATTCGATGTATAATCCGCCCGCACCCCGTCAGTGACGGGCTTGCAGAATGGCTCGGTAGCTCAGTTGGTAGAGCAGCGGATTGAAAATCCGCGTGTCGGCGGTTCGATCCCGTCCCGAGCCATTTTTTTTGTGCCCTGGTTGCACGAAGTTCTGCTCTCCACCATCGGGGCGTAGCTCAGCCTGGTAGAGCGCCAGCTTTGGGAGCTGGATGTCGCAGGTTCGAATCCTGTCGCCCCGATCAGATTTTACCATAAATAACGCACTGTAGAAGATGTAACCCCTTCACAGTGCGATTTTTTTTGTGTGCAGACTCTAATTTTTCTTGCCATGGCTACAGCATAGCCTATAATGGGAGTATGATTTTTGGTCAGGTATTGAAATTTTATGTGGAAGGGTTTCGGAGCATGAGGCTGGGACGCGTGCTGTGGGGCATTATTCTGCTGAAATTATTTATCATGTTTGCGGTGTTGAAGGCTTTTTTCTTTCCGTCCTACCTGAAGGGTGGGGAGCAGGAGAAGGGCGACACGGTGCTGACGGAACTGACCACCCGAGTTGTTGAAAAATAACCTTATGGACGCAATAGATACATCTCTCGTTGATTGGTCGCGTGCGCAGTTTGCGCTCACGGCGATGTACCACTGGGTCTTCGTGCCGCTTACCCTGGGGCTGGGTGTGGTGATGGCCATCATGGAAACGCTGTATGTGCGCACGGGCCGCGAGTTCTGGAAGCAGACCGCGCGGTTCTGGATGAAGCTCTTCGGCATCAATTTTGCCATGGGCGTGGCCACGGGCATCATTCTGGAGTTTGAGTTCGGCACCAATTGGAGCAACTACAGCTGGTTTGTGGGTGATATCTTCGGCGCGCCGCTGGCTATTGAGGGCATTGTGGCCTTCTTCATGGAATCCACTTTCATTGCCATCATGTACTTTGGCTGGAACAAGGTGAGCAAGGGGGCGCATCTGGCCTCCACCTGGCTCACCATCATCGGTGCCACGCTATCCGCTTGGTGGATTCTGGTGGCCAATGCCTGGATGCAGTACCCCGTGGGCATGGAGTTCAACCCGGATACCGTGCGCCATGAGATGGTGGATTTTGCAGCGGTGGCGCTCTCGCCGGTGGCGGTGACCAAATTCTGCCACACGGTGGCCTCCTCCTGGGTGCTGGGGGCGGTATTTGTGGTGGGGGTGAGCTGCTGGTATCTGCTGCGCGGGCGGCATCAGGAGTTTGCCAGGGCCAGCATTCGGGTGGCGGCGTGGTTCGGGCTGGTGGCGGCGCTGCTTACGGCGCACACCGGGCACCAGAGCGGGCGCGATATCGCGCTGCACCAGCCCATGAAGCTGGCCGCAGCCGAGGGCTTGTACGAGGGCGGCAACAGCCAGGGACTGGTGGTGGCCGCCGCCCTGCGCCCGGGGATAGACTGGGCTGCACCGGGGCAGGGGAATCCCTTCCTGTTCCATATTGAGCTTCCCTACGGGCTCTCCCTGCTGGCTACGCATGATATGCACGGCTATGTGCCCGGCATTCGTAATCTGCTGGAGGGCGGCTACACGCTGCCGGATGGCTCGGTGGCGCTCTCTGCTGAGGAAAAGATGCAGCGCGGGCGCACAGCCATTGCCGCACTGGCCGCCTACCGCTCTGCAAAGGATGAGGCCGGGAAACAGGCTGCGCTCGAGACTCTGCGGGCCAACTTCGCATGGTTCGGCTATGGGTACCTGACGCATCCCTCCCAGCTGGTGCCCCCGGTGCCGCTCACGTTCTATGGATTCCGCATCATGGTGATGCTGGGGGGCTATTTTATTGCCCTGTTTGCCGGCATGCTGCTGCTGGGTAAGTGGATTTTCCGCTGGAAGCCGGCATTGCTGGTGGTGGTGCTTACCACGCCGTTGGCCTGGCTGGCCAGCCAGGCGGGCTGGGTGGTGGCCGAGGTGGGGCGCCAGCCCTGGGCTATTCAGGGGCTGTTGCCGAATGTAGCTGCTGTTTCCCGGCTGGATGCGGGCGCGGTGCAGACCACCTTTTGCCTCTTCCTGGTCTTGTTCTCGCTGCTGCTTGTGGCCGAACTGAGCATCATGGGCAAGGCCATTGAGGAAGGATTAGGAGTTAAGGATTAAGGATTAAGGATTAAGGATTAAGGATTAGGGATTAATGGGTATGGATGAGCTATTTTTGTTGCAGCGCTATTGGTGGTTCCTGGTTTCGTTGCTGGGGGCGTTTTTGGTTTTTCTCATGTTTGTGCAGGGCGGGCAGTCGCTTATCTGGACACTGGGGCGAACGGAGGAGCAGCGGCGCATGCTGTTGCTGGCTACAGGGCGAAAGTGGGAGCTTACCTTTACCACGCTGGTGACCTTCGGCGGGGCGTTCTTTGCTTCTTTTCCGCTTTTCTACAGCACCAGCTTCGGCGGGGCGTACTGGGTGTGGTTGCTGATTCTGCTTTGCTTTGTGCTGCAGGCGGTTTCCTATGAGTTTCAGTTGGCACGCCGCAATGTGCTGGGTACAAATACCTATCGCGTCTTCCTTTTTCTGAATGGCGTGCTCGGGCCGCTGCTCATCGGCACGGCGGTGGGCACGTTCTTTACCGGTGCAGAGTTCATTGTGGATAAGGCAGCGGTAACGAATCCGGCCATGCCGGTGATATCGCGGTGGGCAAATCCGCTGCATGGTCTGGAGGCTGCCCTGGTGCCGCAGAACCTGCTGCTGGGGCTCAGCGTGTTTCTGCTTACGCGGCTGCTGGCCTGCCTCTATTTCATGGGCTGCATGGCTGATGCTGCGCTGCGAGAGCAGTCCCGGCGGCGGCTGTGGATGGAGGGAGCGTTCTTCCTGCTCTTCTTCCTCACCTGGCTGGGGTACTGGCTGTGCTCCACCGGTTTCGGCTACCTGCCGGAGAATGGCATGGTATATATGCAGGATTACAAATACCTGCACAACCTGGTGGATATGCCGGGGGTGGCGGCGGTGTTGCTGCTGGGGGTGTTGCTGGTGCTGGCGGGGCTGGCACTGGGGATTCGCGGCTGGCGGCGTGCCTTCTGGCTGGCGGGTCCGGGCAGTGTGCTGGTCGTGCTTGCTTTGCTGCTCTGCGCCGGGTGGAACCATTCGGCTTATTACCCATCCGTGGCAGATTTACAGAGCTCGCTCACTATTGCCAATAGTTCTTCCAGCTTGTTCACGCTCAGAACTATGACGGTTGTTTCCTTCCTTATTCCCTTTGTGCTGGCCTATATTGCCTGGGCCTGGCGGGCGCTGGATAAGGATTAAATCTCGCCGTCAGGCGAAATTCTCTCTGCGGAGCAGAAATTCTCTCACCCCCGACTGGGGGGTGAAATTCTCTCCGCGTCAGCGGAAATTCTCTCTATTTTCGCAGAAAATAGACGATGCCTGTTTTATTTCTGCCCTTGCGGGCAGAGAGAATTTCCGCTTTGCGGAGAGAATTTCGCATGCGGCGAGAGAATTTCTACTGCTGCAGAGAGAATTTCGCGTGCGGGGAGCCCGCGAGATATTACCAGTTTTGTTTCTGCCCTTGCGGGCAGAGAGAATTTCCGCTGGCGCGGAGAGAATTTCGCCTGGAGGCGAGAGAATTTCTGCTGTCGCAGAGAGAATTTCGCGGGCGGGGGCCCGCGAGATATT
>JAGBZE010000195.1 GCA_017628435.1 Akkermansia sp. | reverse complement strand
CTGGCATAAGCCGGGCAATCTCTATAACGCGACAACTCCATGCGTGGCTGGTGTACTTCTTTTCCATATGCCCATGCAGGTCACCCCGCAGGAATTGCGTTGGTGTTGCCAGTTCGTTATCTCACAGCCCCATTTTGCCGGGGTTGAGAATACCGGTGGGATCCAGGGCCGCCTTGAGGGCGCGGTGGGTATCCATGGCCACGGGGCCGATGGCGCGGGGGAACCAGGGGGCTTTGGCCAGGCCGATGCCGTGCTCGCCGGTGATGCTGCCGCCGTGGGTCATCACCCAGTCGAAGAGCCGGTTCACCAGCGCATCGGCCGGTTCGCGGATATCGCGGCCCTCGGCATCTTTGAGCACCATGATGTTGGTGTGGATGTTGCCATCTCCGCTGTGGCCGAAGCAGGCCACGGGGATGCCGGTTTCCTGCTGCATGCGCTCACAGAAGCTCACCAGCTCCACCAGCTGAGAGCGGGGGATGACGATATCCTCGTTGAGCTTGGTGAGCCCGGTAGCTTTCAGGCTGTAGGAGAATTCGCGGCGCAGCTGCCAGATGGCCTCTACCTCGGCCTCAGTGCGGGCGTAGACCACTTCTGTGGCTCCGGTGTCGCGCAGAATGCCGGCGATGGCCTCCAGCTCGGTAGCCACGGCATCTGCCTGTCCGTCAATCTCGATGATGATGTGACCCCTGGCACCGGCGGGCAGTGCGCTGGGCCCCAGGTGATTGCGGGCGGCGGTCAGGGTGAAGGCATCCGTGATTTCGATGGCGCAGGGCAGGTGGCCGCCCTGCAGGGTGTTCTGCACAGCGGCTGCGGCCAGGGCAAACTGCGGGAAACTGGCGTGGAGTGCGGCGCGGGCCGGGGGCGCGGGAATAATGCGCAGCGTGGCTTCGGTCACAATGCCGAGCATGCCTTCACTGCCGCAGAAGAGGCCCACCAGGTCAAAGCCCTGTTTATTCTTGTGTGTGCGGCCGCCGCAGCGTAGCACGCGGCCATCTGCCAGCACCACGGTGAGCCCCAGTACGTAGGCGCGGGTGACGCCGTATTTCAGGCAGCGCGGGCCGCCAGCATTCGTGGCGATATTGCCGCCGATGCTGGATTCCTTGCGGGATGCTGGGTCGGGCGGGTAAAACCAGCCCACCTCGGCACATGCGGCCTGCAAATCTGCGGTGAGAACACCGGCCTCGGCCACAGCCACGCCATCCCCGGGATTCACTTCGAGAATGCGGGTCATGTTGGCCACGGAGATGACAATGCCGCCCTGCACGGGCACGCAGCCGCCCACATAGCCCACACCCGCGCCGCGCGGGGTCACGGGAATACCGCGCTCATGCGCAAAGCGCAGCGCATGGGAAACCTGCTCGGTAGATGTGGCCAGCACCACTGCCTGGGGCAGCGCCTCGGCATGCCATTTATCCCCCGCATGCGCCTGCAGCGTGGCTTCATCCGTGCATACGCAATCGCCCAGTAACGCCGTGAGCTCACTAATCCAGTCCGCATTCATTGCCTCAATAGTCATTTGTCAATCGTAAATCGTCAATCCTTATTGGTTCCCCAGCGGCGGTGCAGCCAGGCTTCCACGGGGGAGAACAGAATCTTATCCGCCAGCAGACCCACGGCAATGATGATGAACATAATGCCGATGACCTGGTACATGCGCTGCAGCTCGCGGCCATAGTGCAGATACTGGCCGATACCGAAGCCGGAAACCACGGAAACATAAATCTCTGCTGCCATGAGAGAACGCCAGGCAAAGGCCCAGCCCTGCTTCATGCCGCTCACCACAAAGGGGGCGGAGGCCGGCAGCGTTACGAACACCAGGGTGTGCAGCGGGCTGGAGCCCATGGTGCGGGCGGCGCGGGCATAGATGGGCGGCACATTCTTCATGCCGTTCTGGGTGGAGAGCAGCACACTCCACAGCGTGCCCATGATGACCACGAAGAGCAGGGCCGATTCCGTCTGCCCGAACCAGATGCAGGCCAGCGGCACCCAGCACACGCTGGGCAGGGCCTGCAAGCCCAGGGCCAGCATGCCCAGGGTATCATTCACGCTGCGGAAGCGCGCGGCCAGCATGCCCAGCGGCACACCCAGAATCAGGCCGATGATATAGCCGATGAGCAGGCGGCGCAGTGTGATGAGCATGGACAGCGGGATTTTGCCGTTCACGGTGTTATCCCACAGGTAATGTCCCACAGTGCTGGGCGGGGGCAGTACGTAGGGCGACCACAGGCTGATATCCAGCCCGAATGCGGCCAGGTCGCCCGTGAGCGCTGCCCACACCAGAATGAGCAGCAGGAAAAAGAGGACGGTGATGATAACGCGTTTCATGGCTGTTTAATCAGATTCGTTGGCGGTGTAGCCTTTGAGCGCAGAGGTGATGCTCTGCGAAATATCGGCCAGGTCGTGGTTGTTGATATTGCGCGGGCGGGCGAGGTACACGGGGAACTCCTCGCGCACGCGTCCAGGGTGTGGCGAGAACAGGATGACCCGGCTGCCCAGGCACACGGCTTCGCGCACGTTGTGGGTCACAAACACGATGGTCTTGCGGCGCTTCGCCCACACTTCCTGAATATCGCCATAGAGCTGCTCGCGGGTCATGGCATCCAGGGCGGAGAAAGGCTCATCCATGAGCAGAATCTTGGGGTTCGGTGCCAGAGACCGGGCCAGCGCCACGCGCTGGCGCATGCCGCCGCTCAACTCATGAATGTTGGCGTGGGCGAAGCGATCCATCTTCACCAGGTAAAGGTAGTATTTGGCCACCTCCAGACGTTCCTTGTTGGTCAGATTCGGTTTCTGCTTCAGCCCGAACATCACGTTGCCGATGACATCCAGCCAGGGGAAGAGCGCGTGCTCCTGGAACATGACCATGCGGTCGCGTCCCGGGCCGGTGATGGGGGTGCCATCGATGAGCGCCATACCGCTGTCCGGCTTGTCCAGGCCGGCAATGATGTTGAGCAGGGTGGACTTGCCGCAACCGCTGGGACCCACGAAACAGACGAACTCGCCCTCGTTGATGGTGAGCGAAACATCGTCCAGCGCGCGCACCGTGCCGCGTTTGGTCACGAAATCCTTGCACACATGCTCGATGCTGAGCTTGGCGGTGGGGAAGTGGTGTATTTCCTCGTGTAATTTTTCCTGTGTCATCAGTCTTGCTTGTAAATCATTCCATCCAGCGGCGGCACGCGGTCCAGCAGGTCTGCGGCCTGGGCATCTTCTACAAATTGCTTCAGCCCCGGCAGGTCAATATCGGTGGTGAGTTTGAGGCGATTCCACGCGCTGCGCACCAGCTCGGGCTCCATGGGTGCCTGGGTCAGCAGGGTAAGTTCTTCCACTACGCGGGCCTGCGCTTCCTCCGGGTGGTCGATAATCCACCGGGTGAGCTCCTGGTGGGCTCGGATGAGGGTGGAGGCCTCCTGCGGGTGGTGCTTCAGCCAGCCCACGCGGCCGACCAGCACGGTAGTGACAACATCCGGTTCCTGCACCAGAATACGGGCTCCGGCCATGCTCTCCAGACGGGAAACCCAGGGCTCCACCGTCCAGCAGGCGTCAATGTCGCCCTGTTTCATGAGCTGCAGCTGCATGGAGTTCGGGGTGGGAGCTACGCGGCAGTCGCCTGCGCCTTCCAGCGTGCAGCTCAGTCCGTTGCGGGAAAGCCATGCGCGGCAGGAGACATCCTGTGTGTTGCCCAGCTGGGGCGTGGCAATGCTGCGTCCCCTGAAATCAGCGGCGGTGTTGATGCTGCTGCCGGGTGCCACCATGAGCGCGGCGCCGCCATTTACGGCTCCCGCCAGGATGCGTACCTCGCGCCCTGCGGAAACGGCGTAGGCATTCAGCGCGGGGCTGGGCCCCACATAGGTGAGGTCTGCCGTGCGTCCGAACAGGGCTTCCATGGCGGTGGGGCCGGCGTTGTAGGTGTACCATTCAATGGAATACCCGGGCAGGTAGCGCTCAAACCAGCCTTCGCCGTGGCGGCTCATATTGCGCGCCACGAGTGCCTGCACATGGGTCACATTCGGGAACCCGCCTATGCGGATGACCTTGCTGTCCGGGTTCTCCTGATTGCACCCCGCCACAAGAAGCAGGGCACAGGCCAGAAGCAGGCAACTGAGCAGTTTTTTGAGCATTCGTCACAGAGTACCAGAATCCCCGCCCGCGGTCAAGCGGCAAGTGCGACAATGGGGAATTGACTATTGACGAATGACGATTGACTATCGGAGGAGTTCGATGGGTATCATGATGAGATGTAACACCGTACCCACGGTGTATCCCACGGCGGTGAGGGGTAAATCCACGCCATAGCTCAGAGCCACGGCCAGGGGCAGGCGGAGTTTGTTGCCCGTGGTGCGGATGGTGGGCAGGCCTTCCAGCGTAAAGGTGTCGTACTGGCTCGGTGTGAGGGTGAGGAAATCTACTTTATTCGTGAAATGGCTTCTGTCCATGTAGCTGACGGCCAGCTCATCCTTATTGACACGCTTCGCCTTCGTGTAGTCAAAATCGATGGCCTTGATGAATACAGGCATGTCGTTTGTCAGCTTGTTGTCGAGCCTCACAAGGTATAGCTCCGGGGTTGGGGCGCCGGTGTCATCCGGTGCAGGCGTGGTCGGATTCCTGGTGTTGATATAGTAAGGCGAAATGATAACGCCCATCAGTTTCGGGTTCTGCTGTCTGTATTCCACCATGATTTCCTGGTAGACTACCCCGTTTACCTCAAAAAGAGACTCTTCTTCTCGATAAGTATTGATTGGCACCGCCTTGCCGATGCTGTCGAGCTTGGCGCCTGTATTGAATGTGATGCAGCTGCTCAGGCAGCAGAGGCCTGTAAAGGTGAGAAGGAGCTTCCGGAACATGTTGGTTTCATTTTAGCAGGAATGGGATGTGAGTCAATATCATAATAACCCTTGCACAGTCGGGGGAGTTGACTATAATGTACGTGTTATGAGCAAGGATACAGATGGACATATAAGCATCGACTTCCGGCAGCCGGTGGGCACCTTCATGAAGTGCCTGATGGTGCTGCTGAGTGCATTTCTGCTGGCTTTTCTGGTCGGCGCCTTGCTGGGGGAATGTGAGGAGCCGGTGTGGAAGTGGCTTATTGTGACCATGGCGGTGGTGCCTGCTATCGGAAGTACGGGGGCAACGATTTTTGTGCTGTGGGGGAGGAAATATCTGCTGCTGAAGGAAGACTCCGTGGAAATCCACTGGAAGCTCTGGGGCTGGCAGTGGATTAAGCTGGTGCAGCTGGGGCGCAGAAGCCGCTTGTTGCTGCGCAAAAAACTCGAGGCGTCGCCCGACAGTGATGGTGATACAAGGATTTCAGAGGTACTGGAGCTGCTGCTTACGGATGCCCATGGGCAGATGCATCGCCTGCTTCAGTTCGATATGAAGCAGCGTGCTCGAGTGGAAGAGATTGCCGCAGAAATTGTGCAGCATCTGCCCCAGTTGCCACTGGAGCTGGAGTGAAGCCGTTTATCTGGGCTTGAAAATGGATTCCTCCGGGCAATAGAGAAACTCCTCATGCCGCCGGGTGGTGCGTGTCTCGGCTCCTTCTTTTTCTCCGGTGTGTAGTATGGTGTAGTCCACCGCCAGGTCCGGGTAGTCATCTGCGTTCATATCCACCATGCGGACGGCAGCCCAGTGGGGCGTTGGGTAGAGACTGCCGTTGTCATGCGCATCAAAGCAGTGAATGTTGACGCCTGGCATGTTCAGGGTGCCGTTTCCTTTGCTGGTGATACTCAGGGTAAAGGGGATATCTTCATGCTGTGTTTCAAGAACGCCGGAGAGGTCGCCCTCCAGCAGGCCTTCTGTCACTAGCTGGAAAAGGCAAGTCAAATCATTGGTTTGCTCCATATTCCGTGCGTTAATACGCATATCCATGCGCTGGTGCATGCAGGCTGGTAATAGAAGCAGGGGGAGAAGGTAGCGTTTCATTATCCCGGTAGGCAAAAACATCCCTGCCGGAGCAGGGATGCCATGAAAGGACTGTGTTTTTCAGCTCAGCGCATCATGCGGGGCTGAATGGGGCAGGCGGAGTAATCACCGGCCGGGGCTTCCGTAGCAGGAATCTCTTCCTTGGCACCGGGGATGATTTCCAGCTTGGTGACCGGGCGGAAGGGAGTCACCAGATTGCCGATTTCGCCGTAGCAGTGCTCCTGGGTCATGATGACCTTGCTGCCGAGTTCCAGCTTGTCGATCAGTTCGAAAATAGCTGCGTCATCCTGACCGGGGGTGGGCTTCTTCACATCCACCATCACGATGGAACCCGGAGCTACCTTCTCATCACCGTATTCGGAATTCTGGGAGTAGTCCACATTCTTAGTCACACGGAAGCGGGCAACCTTGGTGGCGTGGTCGCACTTGTCGGGGCAATCGGCGGTCATGCCGCGGCAGGGGATGTCCATGAGCCCCATGTAGGTGGCTTCAAAGCTGTTGGAAGCGAGAACCTTGGCGTTCTCCGGCATGGGAGAGGCCTGAAGAGCAGGGATGGCAAGCAGGGCCAGCAGAGTGGATAAGGTCTTCATGTCGTGTTGAGTGAGATTGGTTTTATTCTTCGATTTCGGCACTTTCTTTGTCGATGGTGTATGATTTCCAATGTTCCAAAACATTGCCGGGATGTCCGGAAATGATGGTGCGGCCGGCGCGGTCCACAATGTTGCAGTGGGGAATGCCGCCGGAGGGGGCATGGCCGGGAACCTTGGCGCACTTGTCATCGTTACCCATGACGGTGAGGAACTTAATTCTGAAATTGTTGACGAAGTTCTTGGCGGCATTCATGGTGTTGTCCTGGCAGAAGAGAACGATGTCTACCTTGCCGGATTTCTTGATATCCTTGTAGGTTTTGACAATTTCCGGCATTTCTCTGCAGCAGGGGCCACACCAGCTGGCGGAATAGAGGAAGATGAAGTAATCTGCTTTTTCGTTGACTCGCCCCTTCACTTTCTTGATTTTTTTCAGGGCAGGAATGATGGGGCTGACTGCCTTCTTTTCTTTCTGGACCTTTTCCTTGATAGGAGCTTTGGTGTCTTTATCCTGGGCAAGGCCGGGGAGCGGGGCGAAGGCCAGCAGTGAAAGGAGTGTTACGCAGAGGGTAAGTGTGTACCTGAACATGATACTATGTGAGGATTAGAGGGTTTGAAGAGCGTCGGCAAAGAGCTGGAGGGATTCTGCCAGTTCCTGGCTGTTATAGAATTTGTTTTTGATGGTGTTTGCCAAGGCCTGGTGCAGGGCCGTGGCGGCAGCCTGGCCTTGCTGGCCGTATTCAGTTTGCATGAGAGCTTTGTCCTCAGCTCTTACCTGGGGTTTTACAGAGCTGAGCTGGTGGATGATACTTGTGAGCTGGTTGAGGCCGGCTGCCACCTCCTGTGGGGCGGAGGATATGCTCTTGATGTTCAGCAGCTCGGTGGCGCTCTGGATGATGGCAATCTGAGCTTCCATATATTCGGAGATGCTCAGGCTTTCCTGAGATTGCTGGGCTGATATCGGTGCAATGATGCCCGGCACGGCGGCAAGGAGGAAGTAGGGAGCTTTTGTCATGACGGCTACTATACAGCAACTCGACTGAATAGGCAAGGCTAATTGTGCTTGTGTCCTGGTAGTCTGTATATTAAAATGCCGGGTTGAGCTTATGCTCAACCCGGCAGGAAAGGAACTACCG
>JAGBZE010000194.1 GCA_017628435.1 Akkermansia sp. | reverse complement strand
TGCCCCTTCCCCTTTCCCCCATATCTCTACATTCATCCGGTTTTAACTAAAACAACTCACAACCATGTTCACCCCGATTCTCGCCGCAGATATTCAGGACCTGATTTCCAATTTCGGTCTGCATACCGATGCGTTCATCGCCCACCTCATTGCTTTCTGCATTCTGGCAGCCATTGTGGTGTGCTTCGGTATCAAGCCCATCTTCAAGCAGCTTGAGGAACGCCGCCAGCGCATCCAGGAAGGCGAGGAAATGCACGCACGCAGCCAGCAGGAACTGGCTGATGTGAAACTGACCAGCGAGAAAATCCTGGACGAAGCCCGCGAAACCGGCAAGAAAGAAGTAGAACAGGCCCGTGAAACCGCTGCCCGCCTGCAGGCTGACCTCTCCTCCAAGGCCAGCGCCGAGGCCCAGGCCGTCATCGAAAATGCCCACAAGCAAGCCGAGATGGACACCCAGCGCCAGAAAGATGCCCTGAAGGACGAGTTCGCCCGCCTGGTGGCAGAGGCGACCAGCCGCGTGACCGGCAAGGTACTGACAGATGCCGACCACCGCGCCATCAACGCAGAAGCCATCAAATCCCTGTAATCAACCATGAAGATAAGCAAGGAAGTACAGGCCCAGGCCCGCCGCCTCATGCGGCTGTGCATCGGTGCTGATGGGCTGATGAATGAAGCCACGGTGCGCCAGGTGGCCGATAAGATTGCCACGGATAAGCCGCGTAACTATCTGGCACTGCTCACCGCCTTCACCGAACTGGTGCGACTGGAACGCGCCGCGCACACCGCCACCATCACCAGCGCTGTACCCCTCACCGCCGAGGAGCAGGCTGCTATCACTGCCAGACTGAACGCCCGCCAGGCCGGGCTGAGCTACGAATGGCAGGTCGATTCCTCCCTTATCGCCGGGCTCACCGTGAAGGTGGGCGACAACGTAACGGATTCCTCCATCCGCACCCGAATTGAACAACTTACTAAAAATCTCTAATTACACCACGGTATGAGCAACATCGTACAAGAACTCGAAGCACAGATCCGCAACATCTCCACCGCCTCCATCAGCGAGAATGTGGGTACCATCAAAGCCATTGGCGACGGCGTGGCCCACATCGAAGGCCTGAGCAACGCCATGCTCAATGAGATGATTGAATTCCCCGGTGGCGTGATGGGCCTCGCCATGAACCTGGAAGAGCATGAAGTGGGTGCCGTGCTTATCGGCAATGCCGCTTCCCTGAAGGAAGGCGACACCTGCAAGACCACAGGCCGCCTGCTCCAGGTGCCGGTGGGTCCCGGTCTGCTCGGCCGCGTGGTGGACACGCTGGGCAACCCGCTGGACGGCAAGGGCCCGATTCAGGCCACTACCTATTATCCCGTGGAAAAGATTGCCTCCGGTATTATTTCCCGCCAGGGCGTGAACCAGCCGGTACAGACCGGCATTCTGCCCATTGATGCCATGATTCCGATTGGCCGCGGCCAGCGCGAGCTCATCATCGGCGACCGCTCCACCGGCAAGACCACCATCGCCACCGATACCATGATTGCCCAGGCTCAGCAGAACAAGCTGGCCGAACAGGGCAAACTGCCGGGCCACCGCCCGCTGTACAGCATCTACGTGGCCGTGGGTCAGAAGCGCGCCACCGGATCCCGCCTGGTGGCCAAGCTGGAGGAAGCCGGTGCCATGGAGTACAGCATCGTGGTGGTAGCCTCTGCCTCGGACAGTGCCGCCATGCAGTACCTGGCACCCTATGCCGGCTGCGCCATGGGCGAGTACTTCATGGACCAGGGTCAGGATGCCCTCATCGTGTATGATGACCTCTCCAAGCACGCCGTGGCCTACCGCCAAGTGTCCCTCATCCTGCGCCGTCCCTCCGGCCGCGAAGCATACCCTGGCGACGTATTCTACCTGCACTCCCGCCTGCTGGAGCGCGCCGCCCGCATCAACAGCGAAGGTGGCCGTAAAGGTGGCTCCCTCACCGCCCTGCCCATCATCGAAACCCAGGCTGGTGACGTATCTGCCTACATTCCCACGAATGTGATTTCCATTACCGACGGCCAGATTTTCCTGGATACCGACCTCTTCTACCAGGGTGTGCGCCCGGCCATCAACGTGGGTATCTCCGTATCCCGCGTGGGTTCCAGCGCCCAGACCCAGATTGTGAAGAAGCTGGCCGGCTCCGTGAAGCTCGACCTCGCCCAGTTCGAAGAACTCCAGGCTTTCGCCCAGTTCGGTTCCGACCTGGACGCTGCCACCAAGGCCAAGCTGGAGCGCGGCCGCCGCATCGTGGAGCTCTTCAAGCAGGGCCAGTACGAGCCCAAGAGCCTGGGCATCGAGGTTATCAACCTCTACGCCATCCAGCGCGGCTTCCTCGATGACGTGGCCGTGGATCAGATTCAGGCCGTGCGCCGCCAGCTGGAGGAAGAAGCCTCTGTGAATGGCGCCGCCCTGCTCACCCGCATCGAAGCCGAGAAGGCCCTGACTCCGGAAATCGACGCCGCCCTCAAGGACTTCATGACCACTTTCAAATCCCGCCTGAAGAAGTAACAACATGGCAAGCCTGAGAGACATCAAACGCCGCATCAAGTCGGTACGCAACACATCGCAGATTACCAAGGCGATGCAGATGGTTGCGTCCGCCAAGATGCGCCGTGCTCAGGAGCTGGCACTCAAAGGGCGCGTGTACATCTGCGCCCTGTCGCGGGTATTCAAGCACCTGCGGGAATCCATTGCCGAGGGTTCCGTCCAGCTCATGGAAAAGCGAGAAACCGGCAAACAGCTCGTCATTGTGGTAAGCACCGACCGAGGGCTCTGCGGTGGCCTGAACACCAACCTGTTCAAGGAAGTGCTCACCCAGTGCCCGGCTGAGGCCGATTATCTCACCATCGGCGGCAAGCTCAACCCGCAGTTTGCCCGCGTAGGCCGCAAGCTCGTGGCTTCCTTCGCCATCGGCGACACCGTGGAGGAGGCAGAAATGAAGGCCATTCTGGACTTCATCCGCAAGGGCTTCATGGATGGCACCTACAACCGCGTAACGGTGGTCTACCAGAAGTTCATCAACATCATGGTGCAGCGCCCGCAGGTGGTGGATATCCTCCCCATCAAGCCGGAAGACCTGCTGAAGCTGGCTGAGGAGGCTGAGAACGAGGAGCATGCAGAATTCCTGCTGGAGCCCAACCCCACCGCCCTGCTCAAGTCCATTCTGCCGCTGTACTTTGCCAACCTGCTCACCCAGATGGTGCTGGAAGGCAAAGCCTCCGAGCAATCTGCCCGCATGGTCGCCATGAAATCCGCTACGGAGAACGCCAAAACCCTCATCGGCGAGCTCACGCTGGAGTACAACAAGGCACGCCAGGCCCAGATTACCAACGAACTTCTCGAAATCACCACGGCCATGAAGGCCATGGAGTAATTCCACCCCACACATCAATTTTCAAAAATAACTTATTCTCAGTATGAACACAGGTAAAATTGTGCAGATTATCGGCGCCGTGGTAGACGTCGACTTCTCCCAGGCGGAGATGCCCGCTATTTACAACGCTCTCACCGTAGATTATGAAATCGACGGCAAGCCCACCCAGCTGGTGCTGGAGGTGGAGCAGCACCTGCCCGATGGCTGGGTGCGCACCGTGGCCATGAGCACCACAGACGGTCTGAAGCGCGGCATGGAAGTTATTGACACCGGCGCTCCCATCTCTGTGCCCGTGGGTCCCAAGGTGCTGGGCCGTATCTTCAACGTACTCGGCGAGACTGTGGACGAAAAGGGCCAGCTGGATGGCGTGAAGCGCTACCCGATTCACCGCGAAGCCCCCACGCTGGAAGAACAGTCCACCTCCTCCGAGGTGCTGGAATCCGGCATCAAGGTGATTGACCTCATCTGCCCCTCCCTGAAGGGTGGTAAGGCCGGTTCCTTCGGTGGTGCAGGTGTGGGCAAGACCGTGCTCTTCATGGAGCTCATCAACAACATCGCCAAGGCTCACTCCGGTCTCTCCGTATTCGCCGGTGTGGGTGAACGCACCCGCGAAGGTAATGACTTCTACATGGAAATGAGCGAATCCGGCGTTATCGACCAGGAGAACCCGGAGAACTCCAAGGTGGCCCTGGTATACGGCCAGATGAACGAGCCCCCCGGCGCACGTCTCCGCGTGGCTCTCTCTGCCCTTTCCATGTCCGAATACTTCCGCGATGAAGAGAACCGCGACGTGCTCCTCTTCGTGGACAACATCTTCCGCTTCTCCCAGGCTGGTTCCGAGGTGTCCGCTCTTCTGGGCCGTACCCCCTCCGCCGTGGGTTACCAGCCCAACCTGGCCGAGGAAATGGCCGGTCTGCAGGAGCGAATCACCTCCACCAAGAAGGGTTCCATCACTTCCATGCAGGCTGTGTACGTGCCGGCTGACGACCTGACCGACCCCGCCCCTGCCACCACTTTCTCCCACCTGGACTCCACCGTGGTGCTGGAGCGCGCTCTGGCCGCCCAGGGTATCTACCCCGCCGTGGACCCGCTGGCCTCCACCTCCAAGGCACTGGCTCCCGAGCTCGTGGGCGAGGAACACTACCGCGTGGCCCGTGGCGTGCAGCAGACCCTGCAGCGCTACAAGGATCTGCAGGATATGATTGCCATTCTGGGTATGGACGAACTCTCTGAGACCGACAAGCTCACCGTGAGCCGCGCCCGTAAGATTCAGCGCTTCCTTTCCCAGCCTTTCAGCGTGGCCGAGACCTACACCGGCATCAAGGGCGAATATGTGCCCGTGGCCGAGACCGTGCGGGGCTTTGCCGAGATTCTGGACGGCAAGTGGGACTCCGTGCCCGAAGTGAACTTCTACATG
>JAGBZE010000193.1 GCA_017628435.1 Akkermansia sp. | reverse complement strand
TTTCTATCCTTTGTTAGATTTGATTCTGGTAGGTGTCTTTGCCTATTTTTCGCCGTACATCACTAATTGGGTCGCACCTGTTTTCGGCTGGCAGCGAGGCTCCTTCTTCAATCTGTTTCTGGCATCACCCTTCCTGGCAGGCGCAGCGCTCATGTCCATTCCCGTAATTCTGCGCCATGTTGGTTTTTACCGCAAGCAGAACATGCAGCGCAGCATCACCACACTGCGCCAACTGCTGGCGTTTGATGTATATTATCTCTGCGCTATGGGGCTATACACAGCCATCTTCAAGGTAAACATGCACCACAGCCAGATTCTGTTTGTAAACCTGGTGGGCATACCTGTTATTCTCTACCTCCGACATCTCATGACGCGTCTCATCAATAACCTGCATGCCGGAACCGATGAATATCGCCGACAGGTCATTATCATGGGCGATGAAGAAGTTGTGCAGAAGAAATGGGATATCATGCCGCAGAATTGGCAGAGAAACCTGAACGTCGTCGGACGTTTCCACTTCGCAGAAAATAACGAGGAAGAACTGCAGAAGATCATTGAATCTCACAGCGTGACTGATATCTACGTATTCGGAGGCCTGCCGGCATATCATGCATTCAAACCGCTGATTGACCAATGCGAAGTTCAGGGCATTGATATCAACATTGTACTTCGCGACAAGCTTTCCTCCAGCCTCCGGGTAGACCTGAACGAAGTGGGCGACAACCGCTTGATTGTTCTGAGCTCCACCCCGGAATTCTCCTGGCAGTTGATTTGCAAGGGCATTCTTGACCGCCTGATGGCACTCTGCATCCTGATTTGCTCTTCCCCGCTGTGGCTGGTGGCAGCAGTGGGCATCAAGCTCAGTGACCCCAAGGGCCCGGTCTTCTTCCGACAGCGCCGCTCCGGCCTGTATGGCAAGGTATTCCACATGTGGAAGTTCCGCTCCATGTACATTGATGCCGAGGCCAGGCTGGAAGAAATCAAGGCCAAGTACGGCAATGAGATGAACGGCCCGATTTTCAAGCTGACAAACGACCCGCGCATCTTCAAATTCGGCCATTTCATCCGCAAAACCAGCATCGATGAATTGCCACAGTTGCTCAACATCCTGAGCGGGGACATGAGCATCGTAGGGCCGCGCCCGCTGCCGGTGTACGAAACGGAGGCATTTCCGAAAATCGAACACCGCCGCCGCCTGAGCGTAAAACCCGGGCTCACCTGTTTCTGGCAGATTGAGGATCGCAGCGATAACGGCGACTTCGACAACATGATTGCCAAAGACCTGCGATACATCGACGAATGGAGCCTGTGGCTGGATGTAAAGCTGTTCTTCCGCACTATTCCGGCAGTATTATTCGGTAAAGGCGCCAAATAAGAGAGGCATGTTCCACATTGTTCTCTTCCACCCGGAAATTCCGCACAATACTGGCGCTGCTGGCCGCCTGGCCGTTGCCACGGATTCCCGGCTTCACCTCATCAAGCCCCTGGGATTCAGCTTGGACGAAAAGCATGTGCGCCGCACCGGCCTGGACTACTGGAAACACGTAGACCTTCAGCTCTGGGACTCCCTGGAGGAACTAGAGGCTGCCGCCGAACCCGATGCGCGTTTCTGGTACCTCTCCACCAAGGCCACCAATAGCATCTGGGAACCCTCCCTTCCCCTGCGCGATGGCGATTACTTCGTTTTCGGGCCGGAATCCAAAGGCCTGCCTGACCGCTGGATAGCAGCTCACCCGGAAACCGCCCTGCGCATCCCCATGCCGGGCGAACGCGCCCGCTCACTCAATCTTTCCACATCCATCGCCATCATGCTCTATGAAGGGCTGCGGCGCACCCTGCCTGAAGGTCAGTTATGAAGAATATCGTCTACTTTGATTTGGAAACCCGCCGCTCCGCTGCCGAGGTAGGAGGCTGGCACGAAACTGCCAAAATGGGCGTTTCCGTTGCCGTCACCTTCTCCACCAAGGATAACGCCTATCACATCTACACCGAGGATCGCATGGACGAACTCATCGAGGAACTGCGCGGAGCCGACCTGGTGGTAGGTTACAACCATATCAACTTCGACTACGGCGTGCTCCAGGCCTTCACCTTCTGGACCGTGGCAGATGTAACCAATAACCTCGATATCTGTGCTGACCTGACCGCCCGCCTGGGTCACCGACTCAAGCTGGACTCCGTGGCCAAGGTGACACTAGGCGGCAATTCCAAGACCGCCGAGGGTACCGATGCTCTCAAATGGTGGGCAGAATACGAAAAGACCGGCGATGAACAGAAACTGCTGGATATCGCCCGCTACTGCTGCTACGACGTGAAGGTAACCATGGAAGTGTACAAGTTCGGAGCGCAGAATGGATACGTCATTTATGAGAACAAGAAGGGTGAGCCGGAAAAAATTGAAGTGGACTGGAAATTATAAATGAGGTGACGATATTAAGACTTCACCTGCCGAAGAAAAACGGCTATATATAAACGCATGCCGATTTGCCCGAAATGCTCAGCCACGATTCACGCCGGTGCTGATGACCAGTGCCCCGCCTGTGGCTACAACATTACCCAGGCAGATGAACGCTTCGGCGAGGGGCAGGTAGAGTTCACCCGCGTGGTGGATGCCGCAGGCGCACTGACCCACCAGGAACGACTGGAACTCATGCACACCCTGGAGCAACTTGAGCGAAAAATACGCCCGACCGCTCTCTGCATTTACATAACTGACGTAGGCTCAGCCCAGGAACTTCGCACCCACGCCCACTGGATTCTGAACCATGCTCGTATTCATCACCCGTCCTTCGGTAAGCGAGACCAGCTTAAGGCTATCGAGGAATCCGAGCTCCGCGAACGTCGCCCGGGCGAATCCCGACCTGCACAGGAACCGGAGCAAGGCTGGTTTGCCAGAGCCTGGAATTCCTTGCGTGAATTAGTGACCGATGCTCTGTTCCCCCTGCCGCCGCCAGTGCGGCATGAATGGATGCTGATTCTGGTGCTGGATGTGCAGCTGGAGATGGCCTGTTTCTCCTGGGGATACAAGCTCGACCCCTACATCGACGCGGACTATATCAACACCTGTATCAAAAGTGCTCAGCTCGAGTTCCGCGAGCGCGCCCTGGTACCGGCATTGAAAAAGGTCATGCGTAAGGCCAAGGGGCATATCTCTGCCCGAACCCGGAAGATCAACCGCAAGCTGAGGCGCAGCCAGAAGCTCAGTGCATTCATTGCCACCATGGGACTGATGCTGGGCTCTGCCAGTTTTGCCGAGGAAGCACAGACACCCCCGCCGACTGCAGACGACATGCCCCATTGGAGGGCAGACGACTATCGTCACCTGATGGCAGGTGAGCTCCTGACGGGATATACTTCACTTTTCCCCGCCAAACCCACACCGGAGGAAATCAAGGCAGAAGAGGAACGCAAAAAACAACTGAAACGAGAACAGCGCGAGCTGCAACGCCAGCGCAAACTGCCCATCCAAAGCACCCGCCCCATCGAAAAACCGGAGGAAAGCGATTCCCGCATCCTGGGGCGCTACTGCGAGGCCTATACCAAGCCCCCCAGAACCTCTCCGCTGAACGACCCGCAGGGAATTCTCTCCACCGTTGAACGCGATGACGTGGAGCACGTCCTGCGCAGCCTCAATGCCAATTCCAAATTTCAAATCTACGTTACAATTTTCAAAGGTGGCCAGGACATTCCCAGCGAGCTGGCAGTCGACATTCTGGTAGCAGCCACGGCTCAGGCCTGCGAATACGCTGTGCTCATGCGCTACCCTACCGGCAACCCATCTGCCATCCAGCTGGGTTACCAGGAAATAAAACCGGAGGACAACCTACGCCACGAGTGGCTGCAGAAGGTGCGTACTGCCGCGAATGACGGCAGCACAGAAGGCCTCATGAATGCCCTGCACTGCATCAAGGAACTCATTGATCCGCTTTCAGAGACCTTCACCCCCATTACCGCCAGTGCCGGTGCCAAGACCCCGCTCATCGGGATTGAATTCACCACCGATCATAAGCCAAAAAAGAAATCCATTGCAGAGAAAATCGAGGGCTTGATTCAGAACCCCTATGTGATTTTCCTTGGGGTATATCCCCTTGGTATCGGAATCATCCTGTGGATTCTCTGGTTGGTTTTCAACTTCATGCGCACCTCTTCCAAACTGGTGGAGAGCGAGCCGGATATACGACTTTCCTCACCCTACGGCGCAGGCGTAAGCCGTTATGTGCGCTACCTGGAAGGCAAGGAAGCAGGCAAGGAAAAGCGCTTATTCTGACCTGCGCTGTCGAAAAAACAGAAGACAGCGTGTCCTTTTTGATTGATTTCCCCCCCTTGCAGGTGTAGTATAGAGCTCGTGGAAGCAGAATTTCACGCATAGGGTGAATTGTCTTTACCCACCACCATTTTCCAAAACATTGTAACCATATGAATACAACATATAGCACTATTGACGCCAACGAAGCCGTGGCATCTGTCGCGTATC
>JAGBZE010000192.1 GCA_017628435.1 Akkermansia sp. | reverse complement strand
TGAGCACCTGGTATACGGCGACACCAAGCACGTTTCCATGGCCTCCCTCAGCGAGGAAATCTACAACCTGACTATCACCATCAATGGCTTCTCGAAGGGGTATGCCATGACAGGCTGGCGTCTTGGCTACTCCGCTGCTCCGGCTCACATTGCCAAGTACATCAAGCTTATTCAGGATCACACCGCTTCCAACGCTACCACCTTCTGCCAGTATGGCGCCATTGAGGCTCTGACCGGCGACCAGAGCTTCATCTCTGACCTGCGCGAGGAGTACGATTTCCGCCGTCAGTATGTGTACAGCCGCCTGCAGTCTATGCCGAAGATCAAGGTTGTGGAGCCCAAGGGCGCTTTCTACTTCTTCCTCGACACCACGGAGCTCGGCATGACTTCTCTGGATTTGTGTGAGAAGCTGCTCGACCGCTACAAGGTGGCTGCTGTTCCCGGTATCGCCTTTGGCAACGACAATGCTATCCGCATCTCCTACTGCACTTCTCTGGACGTGCTCAAGGAAGGCCTTGACCGCCTGGAAGACTTCTGCAAGAAGCACTAATCTCTTCTCTTAACCTTAGATTATTGTGTATTCCAAATCCCCGGTGCTCACCGCAGCACCGGGGATTTTTATGGATGTATTCAATCGAGTGCCGCCGATTAGCCTGGATACGTTAACCTGTCGGCGCGCGGTATTATAGTCCCGAAAATATAATCGGTAGGGGAATGAAGTGCCTGGCGTATACGATGTTCGATGAGTGCGGTTTGTTTTCTTGTCATAGAATGAACTTGACGTTTATGGATGAAATGTGGGAGAATATGCTCAGCCCAGCAGGATTTTTCAGATGAGGATACTCCCGACCATAGCTGTGATGATGATGACACCGCTGCTCTATGCGGTGGAGTGGAGTATTGAACAGTGTTCCTCGCTCGACCTGCTTGCCGGGCGAACAGGTATTGCAGACACTCGCCCCTCGAATGACCCGCACCACAATTCTGCCCAGATGATGGAACAGAACTCCGGTATTTACCGTGGGCAGTGGAGCTGGCAGAGTGAGATGCCTGAGCTGTTGTATGAAATCATGCACACGGGTGAGGCTGATAAGGTGTCTCCCAGTGGTTTTACCGCGCTGCATGCTGCCTGTGTGTACGCAGATGAGAATTTGTTCAGTGCATTGATGGAGGCAGGAGTGCCCTTCGATACGCGCGCTGGTGACTGGCAGCAGCTGGGCTATGTGGGCGATACGCCGCTGGGCCTGCTGGTGCGGTTCATGAACCCTCGTACGGCTGCGGCTCGTGTGCGTATGGCTCGCGTGCTGCTGGAAAAGGGGGCAAATCCTGACGCCCCTATGACAACGTGGAAGGGCGACCGCATGGTGACCACGGTTCCGTTCTGCGAGATGGGAAATCAGGATTGCAACCACGAGATGCGTATGCTTCTACTGGAGTTTGGTGAAACAGACCTTCAGAAGCGTATGAACGGCTGGGCTCTCACCTGGAATTGGTATCGTGATGACCTTCGCCGTCATTTGCGTCAGAAGGGGGTGCGCAAGGCGATTGCTCCCGTTGCCTCAGCTGCGGAGAATACGGCTGTTGTGGGTGAGATTCCCCTGCTTGACCTTATACGAAAGGGGAATGTTGAGGGTGTGCGCGCGGCATTGGATGCGGGTGTGAGCATTGAGGTCTCTCCGCGAGCCCGCCGCTATGGCCAGGAGCCGTTGTTCAATATACCTGCTCGTAAGAGGGATAATCCCGAGTCTGCTGTGGAGATTGCCCGTATGCTGGTTGAGGCTGGCGCGGATGTGAATGAACTGAATCGCCGAGGCTGTTCTCTGCGTATTCATTACGATAGATTCTATTCCAAGGCATCCAGAGCACTGTGTGCCTATTTCAGAGATAACGGCTCGCTGATTCACCCGGATTCCCCGGATAAGCGAGAGGAAGTGGAAAAGACCCGCCAGGAGGCAAAAACTCGTGCTGCTGCACGTGCAGCCAGGTTGGCGGCAGCTGCTGTGCCTGAAGCCGAGCAAGCAGAAATCCCGGCTGCAGAAGACGTGGCACAGGCGGATTCTCCCTCTGTAGAGGAGCAGCCTGTTGCTGCGGAGCTTTCTCCTGAACCTGTCCCCGCCGGGGAGCCGCTTGTGGCTACTGAGCCGCAGCCGGAGACTGTAGCTACCGAGTCGCAGACCAAACCTGCTCCTGCAGAAGAGCATCCCGTGGTCACTGAAGAAAAATCTGAACCTGCTTCTGCAGAGGAACAACCCGTTGTGGTCGCTGAAGCTCAGCCTGAACCAGCCCCCGCTGAGGAACAGTCTGTATCCGTAGAGCCTCAGCCTGATTATCTTAAGGAGATGCAGGCCCAGTTAGGTGCGCTGCAGTCTGGTTCCGGTGAAGCACACCAGGAAAATTCTGAACCTCAGGAAAAATCTCAAGGCTCGCAGGAGCCACAGTCTGAATGATGCGTTGCCTCCTTTCCATTTGTGTATTGTTTTTGCTTTCGCTAGGCTTTGCTGCCGAGCCGGTACAGGTCGAGGGCGTTGGGAATAGCTACAAGATTAGTGATGAGCTTTATCGGTCTGCTCAGCCGGAACGCGAGGGCTTCACTGCCTTGCAGAAATTGGGTATCCGCTCGGTTCTCAACCTCAGAGAATATCATAAGGATACCCGCAAAGCGCGTCACACGCAGCTGCACCTCATGGCCTATCCCGTGGCTGCTGGTGAGGTGACTGCATCTGATGTGGAGAATTGCCTGGCTCTGATTGCGAATGCGCCCAAGCCTGTGCTGGTGCATTGCTGGCATGGCTCAGACCGAACGGGTATTATTGTGGCTGCCTACCGCATTGTGTTTCAGAACTGGAGTGTGGCAGAGGCAGAAAAAGAATTCCGCGAAGAACGCTTTGGCTACCACGAGTTCTGGTATGAAAACCTGCTGACGCTGCTCCGGGAGACAGATTGGGATGCCATGCGCACCCGTATCAAAGGTCGTTGAGCGACTCGATTTTCTCGCGCATAGCGGCGATGGCCGGATGTGCCATCATTCGTTCCAGTGGGCTGAGAGGAACAGGATTGCTCGGCATGCAGACTTTGAGTTTATAGGGCAGGCGTTCGATGCGCAATTCCTCGCCCGGCGGAAGGGTGCCGGCATAATCGCCATCCAGGTGGTAGGGCAGATTGCCCTCGCAGGTGAGGGTGCAGCTCTTGATACGGAGCAGCCTGGTGAATTCGGAAATATTGGAATTAGTGGCTCCGCGGGAGATGACGAGCCCGAGCACCTCGAACAGCACACCGATGTTTTCCTGGTCGATGACAGCAACATCCAGTCGGCCGTCCTCATAGCTGGCTTCGGCGAAAAGGTGAGCCTCGCCACCGTAGCGCTTGCCGTTGCCCATGATGATCTGGGTGCCCTTGATGGTCTCCCCATCCGGTGTGGTCAGGGTGATGACCGGGGGCTTTTCCAGCGCCACCTTCAGGCCGGTGACAGCGTGCGCCGCTGCTCCGAGGCGCTTTTTGAGCGCAGGGGTGACCAGTTCAATGGCACGGGCATCCGGCCCGAATCCGGCTACCTGCAGAAAGGGTTTGCCATTTACGGCAAAAATGTCTACCTCCTGCCGCTTGTCGCCTTTGATGGCTTCCAGTGCAATATCAAATTGTCGTGAGCCGATGCCGAGCTCACGGGCAAAGACATTCATGGTGCCGCAGGGCAGAATGCCGAGAGCTGCGCCGGTGCCTACAAGGCCCTGCGCAGCTCCCATCAGCGTGCCATCGCCACCTGCAGCGGCAACAACGGGTTCACCGCTTTCTGCTAACTCACGTGCCTTCTGGGTCAGATCCTCGGCGCTCTGGGTATGCACCTCGCGAAAGTCATCGCGATGGGCGTCGAGCCATGTCTGCAGGCCTGAACGGAAAAGGCTTCCGGCTTTGGGATTGATGAGTAGCGGTGTGCGGTGTGACATATGGAAAAACTTAGCAGCAAAGCATGCTCATCATTACAACTACTTTTGCAATGATGGGTGCCACGCAGATGGCTGCAGATACGGTGAAGGCCGGGGAATCAATGAGGTCGAAGATACCACCAATGCCGGGCAGAAGCGAACCGCTGTCTTTCACAGCAAGGCCGCGCTTGATGAGGGAGCCGGCGAGGTCGCCCCATACGGAAAGGAAGAAGAGCAGAAGCCCCAGCGGGATGTAGGTGATGAGGAAGGAGGGGGTGGAAATTTCTTCCCAGGTCATCAGACCAAGAGCCGGCAGCAGGATGGCACCCACCGTGAGCGTGATGATGATGGAGCCGATGATGCCTTCCCAAGTCTTCTTGGGGGAAACGCTGGGGCTGAACTTGCGGGTGATGAACTTGCCTCCCAGCAGGATGCCGCTCACATAGGCCCAGATATCGCTCATCTTGGTGAAGAGTACAATCCAGAGCATCGTCCAGATGGTTGCCTCAACATCCACACATAAAAGAGCAAAGCTGAACATCCACACCGGGTATACGAAGGAAAGAAGGGTCATGCCCATGCCATCCAGCACTTCGGCGCCGGTCTTGCCGCGGTAGTCCATGCGGAACAGCTGGCCGCAGAAAGCAAGCAGAGTGTACAGCACCAGGAAGCCAAGTGCCACAGAAATGCCACCGTCAAGCAGCTCTATCATAGTCTCTGCTCCTGTGCCATATGTCGGCATAAGGCAGATGGCAGCCAGCAACCAGGGGTAGATAAGACCACACACCAGGGAAAGCACTCGGTTGGCGTTAGTGCCCTTGAGCATGTTGAACCATTCCCAGCTGGTCAGGTTGCAGAGCACGCAGATAAGGCCGGCGTAGCCGATGGGCTCGTTCCACGCCACGGTGCCACCGAGAAGGGAGAGAAGGACGATGGTGCTGAATCCGCGTTCCAGAAGGGTCTTGATTTTGGGGGACATAGTTGCCAGAGGTGTGAGGTGGTAAGTAAAGTAGAGTTATAGTACGCTCTACGCGCGTATTTTATACCGTGCGGGCTGACTTGTCAATTATATATTGCCCGGCGGTGTTAGTTGAAATACGCGCTGCCAGATGGCAGATTCTGTTTGCGTGGGTAAGAAATCACCCCCGCTGCGCAGGCAACGGGGGTGATAGAGGAAGAGCTTATCTCTCTTTAGTGAGCGCAAGTCGGGCATGCCCAGTTGGCGCGGATATCGGCAAAGAAGTCGTTACCCTTGTCATCTACCAGGATGTAAGCCGGGAAGTCCTTCACCGTAATCTTCCAGATGGCTTCCATACCCAGCTCGGGGTATTCGATGCATTCGATGGAGGTGATGCAGTTCTTGGCCAGGTCGGCAGCAACGCCACCGATGGAGCCCAGGTAGAAACCACCGAACTGCTTGCAGGAATCCGTGACGCACTGGGCGCGGTTGCCCTTGGCAATCATAATCATGCTGCCGCCGTGGCTCTGGAAGAGCTCCACATAGGAGTCCATACGGCCGGCGGTGGTGGGGCCGAAGGAACCGGAGGGATAGCCCTCGGGGGTCTTGGCAGGGCCGGCGTAGTAGATGGGATGATCCTTGATGTACTGGGGCAGTTCCTTACCGGCATCCAGCAGTTCCTTCAGCTTGGCGTGAGCGATATCGCGACCCACGATGATGGTGCCAGTCAGGGAAAGACGGGTCTTGACCGGGTACTTGGTCAGCTCGGCCAGCACTTCGTTCATCGGGCGGTCCAGGTCAATCGGCACACCCTCGCTCTTGGTCTCGCGATATTCGGCGGGAATGTATTTGCCCGGGTCGTATTCGAGTTCCTCGATGAAGATACCCTCGGGGGTAATCTTGGCCTTGGCGTTGCGGTCTGCAGAGCAGGAAACACCCAGAGCTACCGGGCAGGAAGCACCGTGGCGGGGCAGACGCACCACGCGCACATCCAGCGCAAAGGCCTTGCCGCCGAACTGAGCACCCAGACCCAGCTTCTCAGCTTCGAGCTTCAGCTCATTCTCCAGCTCCACGTCGCGGAAGGCGCGGCCGTGTTCGTTGCCGGTGGTGGGCAGGGAATCATAGTACTTGGTGGAGGCCAGCTTCACCGTCTTGAGGCAGGTTTCAGCGCTGGTGCCACCCACCACAAAGGCTACGTGGTAGGGCGGGCAGGCTGCCGTGCCCAGCGTACTCATCTTCTCCACCATGAACTTCTTGAGGGATGCAGGGTTGAGCAGCGCCTTGGTCTCCTGGTAGAGGTAAGTCTTGTTGGCAGAACCGCCGCCCTTGGCAATGAAGAGGAAATCGTACTCCATGCCGTGGTCCGTGGCAAAGAGGTCAATCTGCGCGGGCAGGTTGGTGCGGGTGTTGATTTCCTTGTACATATCCAGCGCCACATTCTGGGAATAGCGCAGGTTGTTCTTCGTGTAACAATCGTATGCACCGCGGGAGATATATTCGGCATC